>JAFAWN010000137.1 GCA_019241735.1 Terriglobales bacterium | reverse complement strand
AACCGCAAGCGTGAACAATATTGTCGCGCTCTACCGGGATGCCGGTTACGAGGATGTCAAAGTGGAGCCCCGGGTGGTTGACCATGAACCGAAGGTCGACATTAATTTTGAGATCACCGAGGGCGCGCGGACCGTGGTTCAAACCTGGCAACTGGAAGGCAACGAGCATATCCCGCTGAAGAAAATCACTCATGATCAGGAGTTTCGCCTTTATCCCGGCTCCCCTTTCTCGACCCGCCGCCTTGCTGATGATCGCAACCGGATTGCCGCCGAGTATTTAGACCGGGGATATCTGAATGTGGATGTGAAATCTACAGTCACCCGGCAAGCCGATCCTCATAAAGTCGACGTTCTGTTCGCCGTGACCGAGCATCAACAGGTGCGAATTAGCAAGGTTCTACTCATGGGTCAAAGGCACACGCGCAGGGCCCTAATAGAAACCGCGGCGAGCGTGTCGTCTGAGGCAGCTATGAGTGAGAGCACCCTATTACAAGGCGAGAGCCAGCTCTACGATACGGGCATCTTTGACTGGTCGAGCGTTGGACCGCGCCGGCCAATCAATATTCAAACTGAAGAAGAAGCGCTGGTGAAGGTGCACGAGGCCAAGCGGAATACGCTCACATATGGGTTCGGTATTGAAATAGCACGCCGAGGGGGTAATGTGCCCACCGGCACGGTGGCCGTTCCCGGACTGCCCACCATAGGTTTGGGAAATGCGAAGATCGCTCCCAGCGAAAGCACCTTCACCAGCCCGCGCGGAACGATAGAGTACACCCGCAGAAACATCCGGGGCCTGGGGGAAACCGGTGCGATATCCCTGCTGGGTGCACGGCTCGATCAACGCGCGCTCTTAACTTACACCGACCCGCATTTCCGCCGCTCCGCATGGGGTTCGTTATTCAGCCTGTCAGCAGAACGCTCGTCGGAAAACCCTCTTTTCACTGCACGTTTGGGAGATGCCTCGCTGCAATTCGAACGGCCCATCGATCACAACAAGACAACGACATTACAGATACGGTACGACTTCAATAAGACGGTACTTACCAATCTGCTGGTTCCGCAACTGGTGCTGTCCAGAGATACGAATGTGCGGCTTTCCACCCTGTCCAGCACTATCATCCACGACACGCGGGACAGGCCTCTCGACGCTCATCGCGGGGTGTATGGGACTTTGGATCTGCGGATAACTCCGACTGGCCTGGGCTCAAGCGCCAATTTCGCCAGGCTTCTGGGCCAATACGCCTACTATCGCCCCATCCGGCATATTGTGTGGGCAAATAGCGCGCGTTTGGGCTTGGCCGCGCCGTTCGCGGGCAGTTTCGTACCCACCAGCCAGTTATTCTTTTCGGGTGGCGGAACCACGTTGCGCGGATTCTCCATCAATGCCGCCGGACCGCAGCGCATCGTTCCGTTTTGCACTAATCCCAACACCCCGTCCACATGCACCAACATAACTGTTCCCGTCGGCGGCCAACAGCTTGTCATCTTGAACTCGGAATTGCGCTTTCCGCTCGCGGTTATCGAGAATCTTGGCGGAGTTGTTTTTTACGATGGCGGCAACGTCTACAGTCACGTCAATTTTCGCCAGTTTGTAAATGACTACAGCAATACGGTTGGTATTGGACTACGCTACAACACACCGGTAGGACCCGTCCGGATCGATGTCGGTCGAAACCTGAATCCTGTACCCGGGCTGAAGCGAACGCAGTTCTTTATTACATTAGGACAAGCTTTTTAGTTGCAAGAGCATTGAGGCTATGCCATGAAATGGAAACGAATAACGCTTTGGAGTTCAGCCATTTTATTGGCGCTTATCCTCGTAGTCGCGGTTGCCGCCTCGATAATTGTGCGCACAGCAGCCTTCCATCGCTACGTACTGGCCAAAATCGTACAACAGGCGCATGACGCGACCGGCGCAACCGTCGAGATACATAACTTTGACTTTCGCTTGTCCGGATTGACGGCTGACCTATACGGCGTCACCCTGCATGGAACGGAAGGGGCGAATGAGAGACCGCTACTCCGGGTAGATAAGATCACGGTAGGCTTGAAAATCTTGTCGGTGCTCCGCCACCAGGTGAATCTCAGCAATCTTGAAATTGATCATCCGGTCGCGTCCGTAATCGTCGCTAAAGATGGCCGCAGTAATTTGCCCCAGCCTCCGGCGGCAAAGAATTCCAGCTCCTCCACTAACGTGTTTGACCTTGCCGTGGGCCATGTTTTATTAGCCAATGGCGAGCTCTATTACAACGACAAGCAAAGTTCGATGGATGCTGACGTGCGCGATCTGCGCACCGAGATCAACTACACCATGTTGTCGGCCAAGTATAACGGGACCATTTCTTATCATGATGGACGCATCCGGTACGGAGCACTTTCCCCGCTGCCCCACGCCTTAAATGCGAAATTTACCGCTGGCCGCTCGGGACTATCCTTCGATCAACTGGATTTGACGCTCGGGTCGTCACATGTTTCCGTGCAGGCGAACGTCACGGATTACAACAATCCAAAACTGGATGGGAACTACAATATTGTTCTTCATACGCAGGATGCGGCCGATCTTTTAACGGGGCCGTCCGTCGCCGGCGACGTAGCGCTGGCTGGATCTCTCCACTACACGGGCTTGATTGGCCAACCACTGTTGCAGAATGTTTCCACCGACGGACACATTGAAAGCAATGGACTGGCCCTGAATAATCCTCAAGGTCATGTGGAGCTCCGAAAAATTCAGGGACGATATCAGCTGGCGAATGGAAACTTCCAGGCAAAAGACATTATCGTCAACTTGCTACGCGGAGAATTGAGGGCGGCGCTTGAGATGCAGCATCTCGATACTACCCCGCGCTCCAAACTGCACGTTTCGCTGCGAGGAATTTCCCTGGAAGCTGCACGCAACGCTATTACTGCTTCATCTGCGAAGCAACTTCCTTTGACCGGAAATGTAGAGGGTACGGCGGACGCTTCGTGGAATGGAAACCTTCAGGGACTTCAAGTCCGATCCGATGCACGCATTCATGGAGCCATATTCAATGCCGGAGGGGGCCGAAGTCCATCGTCGCCGGTGCC
>JAFAWN010000123.1 GCA_019241735.1 Terriglobales bacterium | reverse complement strand
AAATGCAGCGCAATCGCCCCCAATCTCTCCTCCAACTCTTCAAATCAATACATGGTCCGCGGGGACCAGCACATAGGCTCCCACGATCAATTCTTCGGGCGCTGGGTGGCGAATAAAGCTTCGGGCGACGTCTCCTCCCAGGAACTGGGGGCGGCAGCACGCGGCATCAGAGCTCCTTTTGACGGGTTCTTTGCCGACCTGGCTCTTGGCTACACCCATGTGTTCTCGAGCGCGACATTAAATGATTTGCGGTTCTCCTATAGCCGGAACAACAGCAGGATTTCAGTGGTCATTCCCCCCAATACCATGACCGCACAGATTCTCAAGGCGGACGGACTTCCGCCCGATGCCTTTGCCGCGATCACTTTTGACGACGGTGTTGTTGGCTTCGGCGGCGAAACTTTCGTCCCCCGTAATTTCGTGTTTAACACATTTGGGGTCAACGACGTCCTCACCCATATCATCGGACGACACTCGATCAAAGCAGGCTTCGAGGCGCGTCACATTCAGGAAAACAGTGATTACGAGCTGGACACTCATCCCACTTATGAGTTCAACAGCATCTACAACTTCGTCAATGACAACCCCTGGCTGACGTTTGCTCTGGTCAACCGCAATCCTGCCAGCCCGAATTTTGGCCAATTCACCGACGCTCCCCGCCATTTCAGGTGGTCGCAATGGTCCGCATTCGCGCAGGACGATTGGAAGGCCCTCCCCAATCTGACTTTAAATCTCGGCTTGCGCTACGATGTTTTCGACAGCCCCAGCGAATCCAACGGAATTTTGAGCAACATAATTCTGGGGACCGGCAGCGATCTGTTCCAGAAAATTGCAACCGCGCGTGTTGACCGGGTTAAGCAACTTTGGAGCACGAAGTACAACAATTTCGCTCCACGCATCGGACTTGCATGGGACCCATACGGCAAGGGCATCACGGCAATCCGCAGCGGCTTCAGCATTGCCTATAACGAGCCTTACTCCAACCTCTACACCAATGCATCGCGTCTCGACCCGCCCGACTCTGCAATTCCTGTGGAGTTCCCCTCTGTTGGCCAGGGGACGGACATCAATTACACGTTCCCATTCCAGCCCAGTCCCGATTACAAGAACTCAGTCTCGCCCAATGGCGGAATCCAGGGCCTCACATTCGAGCCTTCAGGAGTGGATCCTCACTTGCGGACCGCGTACTCATTGCAATGGTTTCTCGGCATTCAGCATCAGTTCCTGCACGATTTTGGATTGTCGATCAACTATGTGGGGACCCGCGGGGTTGGGGGATACACGCGCGAAGATTACAACCGCTTCAATGGAGATGTGTGTAATGCCGTCACCTGCGACTTCGTCCTCAACCGTCTGAACCCGGGATGGAGCCAGGTTTTCTACATCTCCAATGAAAGCCAATCCACCTACCACGGGCTGAATGCTCAACTGCGCAAGAACTACGCGCATGGCGTGATGTTCACGGCGAATTACACGTATGGAAAAGTTCTGGACAATGTCACGGAAGCGGGCTTGGGCGATTACCAGAATGTTAGCGGCCATGGCCTCGATTACAGCGGTGTGCAGGACATTCAGAATCCGGGGGGCGATCGTGGTCCATCGGAGTTTGACGTGCGCCACCGGTTCACTTTCAGCGGCATTTGGGCCATCCCGTCGCCGCACGGAAACTCGGCGCTGAACAAGGCTCTAGGCGGCTGGCAGTTGAATAGCATTGTGTCGCTGCAATCCGGGCGCCCGTTCGATGTGTATTGCGGATTGGCGTGGTTTCAAGGCTGCGATTTCAACATGGATGGTTTGCAGTATGACCGGCCGAACCGTCCCGCTAATCTCCAAACAAGTGGCTTCAGCAATGAACAATTCAAGAACGGAGTTTTCACCCTGCAAACCTTCTGCCCCAACGGGCTGGTGCCCTTTTTCGTTGGTACACCTTGTGTGCCTGTCGGCACGAACGGCAATCTTTCCCGGAACGCGTTCCGAGGGCCAGGTTTCAAGGACGTCGATCTCGGGCTGTCTAAAGATACGAAAATTGGCGAGCGCGTGACCCTACAACTCCGGGGGGACGCTTTCAATGTGCTCAATCATGTCAATCTTTTTAATCCGGATGGGAATCTTCAAGACCGTACATTCGGCAAATCAACTGCGGCATTTGCGCCGCGCGTCATCCAGCTGGGATTGAAGCTGCTGTTTTAATGCCCTCGAGAAGCCTTAACGGCGTAGGGATAGTCGAACGGCGGCCGTGCGTCGCAATGGGGTGCATCCGAAAGTGCTTTCAGGAATCTCGGACACGCCAAAGTCGCAAAGTGTCGACAGCTTAAAAACTCAACTGTATGGGAAATGGTGAGCGCGGAAGGAATCGAACCTTCAAGAGTGCTAGTCAAACCCGCTTACGTGCCCAGTAGTGCTTGCACGCATTTGCCCTGGTCAGTACCGCTTGCCGTGCTGGCAGCGTGAATGTAAATTATGCTCCACAAGGGGATGGCGCAGGGGATTACAATCTGTTGCTAGGGCAATTTCACCTAGGCTGGTGGCTCAGTACGTGGACGTGGAAGGCCGGCGATTCTGTACGAGTACCGGCGTGGGGCGTGGTGCGACACATCCGGTACTGAGATGAAAACGAAACACAGTTTGCTGATAGCCCTGGCATTTTTGAGCGCCTTTTCCTCTGCTCAGGACCTAAAGAGTTGCGAGACTCGCGCTTGTCACAGTTTCAAAGAACTGTTGGTGGGAAAAGATCCGTTGGTAATGAAGTCCGATAAGGTTTGCTTTTATGATGACA
>JAFAWN010000050.1 GCA_019241735.1 Terriglobales bacterium | reverse complement strand
ATGCGGTAGCGCGAAATGATCTGGCCAATCATTCGAGGCCACGTATGTTCTGGATGGCCATCTTACGTAAGGCGATTGGGCCAGTCAACGATTGCTAATCAGGTTCGGTTGCTCTGCCACGTCACCAATCAGCAAAAAGTAATTTGGTGGTGTACCGAGCGGAGTTTCGCTAAATGGCCGCATCAGTTATCGTGGTCGCGGCAATTTTTATGTCGCGGTAAACACCGAGAACTGAGTTGCCGTTTAGAGATTCCATTGAGGCTTCTCAAGGAAATAGGATTCTTAGTCTAAACTAGGAGCCGCGTTGCAAGCATCCTGCGCGTCATATCAAAACCGGACCACAAATGACGGTAGCTACCGCAGTCCCCAAACTCGCGAATTACTTTAATGGCGGGTGGCAGGAAAGCCAAACCGCCGACTGGCTGGACGTGCTGAATCCGGCTACAGGGGACGTGATTGCGCGCACGCCTTCGTCCGAGCCGGCAGAGGTGGACGCTGCCATCGCCGCCGCTGCTGCTGCATTCCCCGATTGGCGCCGCACTCCCGCCGAAGACCGGATTCAGCCGCTATTCAAACTCAAGCAGCTTCTGGAAGAGCAGCTCGAAAACATCAGCCGCATCATCACTCAGGAAAATGGCAAGACGCTGGCTGAAGCCAAGGCAGAGATGCGGCGGGCCATCGAAAATGTCGAGGTGGCGTGCGGAATCCCTATGATGATGCAGGGATACAACCTCGAAGATGTGGCCCGCGGCATTGATGAGACCATGATCCGGCAGCCGCTGGGGGTAGTGGCCGCGGTCACTCCTTTTAATTTCCCGGGCATGATTCCATTCTGGTTCCTTCCTTACGCTATCGCCTGCGGAAATACTTTTATCTTAAAACCCTCCGAGCGCGTGCCGCTCACCATGAATTTTGCCTTCGACCTACTGGCGCAGACCGGTCTGCCGAAGGGCGTGGTAAATCTGGTGCACGGGGGGAAGGCGGCAGTCGAAGCGACCATCGACCATCCGGCGGTACGCGCCATCAGCTTTGTCGGGTCAACTCCGGTGGCGCGGTCGGTGTACTCCCGGGCCGGCGCGAACGGAAAGCGGGCGCAGTGTCAGGGGGGCGCGAAGAACCATGTCGTGGTATTGCCCGACGCTGAGATGGAATCGGCAACGCAGATCATCAGCGATAGTGCATTTGGCTGTGCCGGGCAACGCTGCCTCGCGGTATCGGTTGCGGTCACCGTCGGAAAGGCTCAGCAAGAATTCCGGGATGCAGTTGCGGAAGTAGCCTCCAGCCTGCGCGTGGGCGACGGCCTGGAGCCTGGCGTGCAAATGGGCCCGGTGATAACTTCTCAAAGCCGGAAGCGCGTGGAGTCGCTCATTGGCACCGCAGAAAAACAGGGAGCAAAGATTTTAGTGGACGGTCGCAATGCAAAGGTCTCCTTCCGCGGGGACGGATACTTCGTCAAACCGACAATCGTGGATGGTCTCCCTGCGGGCAGCGAAGTGGCGGACACCGAAATTTTCGGCCCGGTTTTAAGCCTGATTCACGCCAAGGATCTGGATGAGGCGCTGCAATTCCTGGGCCGCAGCGCGTACGGAAATCAGGCTTCGCTGTTTACTTCAAGCGGCGCGGCCGCCCGCCGCTTTCGCTATGAAGCGCCCGCAGGCAATGTCGGCATCAACATCGGGGTGGCCGCCCCCATGGCTTATTTTCCCTTCAGCGGATGGAAGGACAGCTTCTTTGGTGTGATGCACGCGCAGGGTCGGGACGCGGTCGAATTCTATACCGAGAAAAAAGTCGTGGTTGAGCGCTGGGCCAAAGAGCATTCACGCAAGTTCTGAAGGTCCGCAATTCAGGAGACGGTCAAGATTCATGCCAGACGCCATCCAACAATACCAGGATTATGTGATGACCGGCTTCGTAAAGCAGGTCGTCCCCATTGTTATCGATCATGCCAGCGGCGCCACCGTCACCGACATGAACGGGAAGGAGTATTTAGATTGCTTTGCGGGAATTTCCGTAGTCAATGCCGGACACTGCAACCCTGAGGTGATCTCAGCCGTGAAGGCGCAGATGGAGAAACTGATCCATTGCTGCTCCTACATTTATCACGTACAGCCCGTCGCCGACCTGGCGGAAAAAATTGCGGGTATCACCCCGGCGGGGCTGACGAAGACTTTTTTTGGCAACGGCGGGGCGGAGGCCATCGAGGGCGCGTTGAAGTTGGCTCGCCTTTACACCGGCAAGCACGAGTTCATTGCATTGCAGGCAAGCTTCCACGGACGGACCTTCGGCGCGCTCAGCGTTACCGGGAATATGGGGCGCAAGAAACGCGGGGGGCCGTATGCATCCGGCGTGGCGTTCGCTCCGGCGCCGTACAGCTTCCGGTCACAATGGCGTGACGATCCGAAAATGTGTGGCATGCAATGTGCCCGTGCGCTTGAGGATATTGTTCGACTGGCAACCTCCGGAGACGTTGCGGCTTTCATCGCCGAACCGGTCATGGGCGAAGGCGGAATCATTGTTCCGCCGGAAAACTACTTTTCCGAAGTGAAGAAAATCCTAGACCGCTACGGGATCCTGTTCATTGCGGACGAAGTGCAGACCGGATTCGGGCGTACTGGAAAGATGTTTGCCAGCGAGTATTTCGGCGTTGATCCGGATATCCTGGTAATGGCGAAGGGAATCGCCGACGGCTTTCCTCTGAGTGCATTTAGTACCCGGCCCGAGATCGCAGCCGCCTACAAGCCCGGAGATCATCTGTCAACGTTCGGAGGCAACCCTGTTTCCTGCGCGGCCGCTCTGGCAAACATTGAATTTATCGAGCGGGAAAACCTCGCCACGCATGCATCCGACCTGGGCGAACATGCCATGGCCAAGCTGCGGGAGTTACAGAGACAGCATCCGCTGATTGGCGATATCCGCGGCCTGGGCTTGATGATTGGGGTGGAACTGGTCCGCGACGCGGACCTCACACCTGCGAGCTCAGAGGCGGAAGCGGTCCGCGATAACATGCTGCGCCGTGGAATTCTGGTGGGGGTGGGAGGAATCTTCGGGAATGTTGTCCGCTTTCAGCCGCCGCTGGTCATTACGCGGCAACAGATTGACCGCGCTTTGGATGCGTTCGCTCACACGTTGCAAGAATTAAGACAACCGTCGACGGTTTAAACGGGCTTATCGTGGTTTACTGCTTAAGTCCTCCACTGCCTGGACTGCCATGCCTTTGACATAAACCATCTCGCCGCCCAGCCAGCCGCCAATACCAAGCAGGACCACGACGAGTCCGGAAAGTAGTAGCGGTATTTTGCTCCCTTGCTCAACCCGGAAGCGCAGCCAGAGATTCAATCCTGAAACGGTGATGGCGCTTAGAGATGCGAGAAGATGAAAGGTAGCAATGCGCTTCATCTCCGCTTCGTCAATTGAAAAATAATCAATTAATCCCGGTATGGCTGCCACAAGCCCGCCGCCGATTCCGCCGGCGATGGAATAGAGCGCAACCGTGCTCCAGCTCGGGCTTGCTGCGAACAAACGGATAACGTCGCAGAAGAAGGCAAACACCAGGAGTCCTATGGGGAACGCAATCAACATCGGATGTATGGGGTGATTGGCGACGCTTGCGGGGCTCGACATTAGAATTCTCCAAGTAACTATAATTGCAGGGAGCATCCTACTACGCTTCGCTCCGTTATGTCTGACCCCCTCTACCTCAGTCTCTGGTTTGCTAATTTCGAGCTGGCAGAAATGTTGCCACGAGCTTTGGGAGTGATCCGCCAAGTTCCGCTCTCCGCCCAGCGCCCTGGAATAGTCGAAGTCGCTTTGCACCCCGTCTCCTGGAATGAACCGACGATCCTGGAGCAAAGATTTAATCCTGGGATTTCTCCCGAGCAAGCAGTACTGATCGCCGCGGATTTTCTGCATGAAGACAACGCCTACGTTTTTCAGGGCTTTTGGGACCTCTGGTCTCCATCAGAGGATGGAAGCGCATGGGCACTCCAGCCCGCTCCGATCGCATTTATGGTCCACGGAATCGAATTTGATGACGGGGTATATGAGCAGGCAGGTCACATAAAGGTGGATTTTGGATTGGATTCGCTTTTCTTGCAGGATGCGGTGCGGCTCACGCCTGATGCCGAAGCCAGGGTAAAAGCAAATGTCGAGAAATTGGTGGAGTTCACCACGAAAGTGGAGAAAAATTCGGGCGCGAACGCGCGATTGTTGTGGAGCGAGTCCGAAGAAAGCCTCGCCCAGAAGTTAATTGCAAGATTGCAAAAAGTTCAGTGAAGAAAACCCACGACAATGTCAGTTGCGCGGGCAAACTCTTGCGCCGCACTTTTTACAATCGCGATCCCCGCGAGGTGAGCCGCGATCTTTTAGGCAAGGTTTTGGTTAGGCGCGCCGGCAGAAGAATCTTAGCCGCACGAATTGTGGAGGTCGAAGCCTACCTGGGGACAGACGATCCAGCTGCGCACTCGGCCAGCGGGCGCACGCTTCGCAATGCAGTTCTGTTTGGGCCGCCCGGTCTTGCCTATGTCTATTTTATTTACGGGAATCATTACTGCTTGAACGTTTCATGTTTGCCTGACGGCGTAGCTGGAGGCGTCTTGTTCCGCGCTGTCGAGCCGATTTCAGGCATTCAATCCATGGCCCGCGCCCGGGGCATTAACTTGAAAGTACGAAACGGAAATCCTGATCAAAAAAGCCTCCGTAACCTAACCAGCGGCCCAGGAAAATTAGCTCAAGCTTTTGGCGTAACCCGCGAGCGCGATAACGGCAAAGATTTGGCCAGTCTGACGTCCGATCTTTTCATCATGGCTGACGACTGCGAATCGCCAGAAATCCAGCTTACATCGCGAATTGGCATCCGAAAAGCGGTGGATCTTCCCTTACGCTACATCGTCCCCGGAAACCCATTCCTTTCAGTCGCGACTGTTCGCCCTGCCAAGTTTCAATAACTTACAGATATATTGCCGCTACGGGTCGATTTCGCAGCGTTGATTCTTCGTAGCACTACAAGACCGCCGGTAAACCGGAATTGTGGCTACAGCGGCTTGGCAGGGCTACCTGCGGACATTCTATGGACGTAACTGACGCAGATTTCGCGGCAACAATTACTTCAATGTGGAATCAATGACTTAGCTGATAGTGAATCGGGGTTGCGACTATAGGTCTTTACGCCATAAGAACAATATTATCGATCAGGCGTGTGCCTCCCACTATTGCAGCCACGGCGACCAAAACTCCGGCTGATGCATTTTCCACCGGGTCGAGGGTCTCAGGGTCGACTACGGCAAAATAATCCAAGTGTACGCTCGGTTCTTCTTTAACAATCCACGAGCCCTCCGTGATGAGCCGTTCAGCGTTTCGTTCGCCCTGGGAGAAAAGTGTCTGCACATAGGTCAATGCCCGATAGAGCACAAGCGCCGACTGACGTTCTCCGGTATTAAGGTAGGCGTTACGCGAGCTCATCGCTAACCCATCGGGTTCGCGCACAATCGGGCAAACGATAATCTGAACCGGCGTATTGAGGTCGCGCGTCATTCGCCGGATAATGGCAACCTGGGCGGCATCCTTCTGGCCGAAAAATGCTGATTGCGGCTGCATGATGTTGAACAGCTTGGCGACCACGGTCGTCACGCCGCGAAAGTGCCCGGGGCGGGATTTGCCGCAAAGTTTCTGGCTCAATCCTTCTACGGTCACGTGGGTCAGGGCGCCATCCGGGTACATCTCGTCAACCGATGGGGCAAACAGCAACCGAACTCCCGCCAGCCGCAAAAGCTCGGAATCCTTCGGGAAGTTACGGGGATATTTGCTGAAATCCTCATTGGGTCCAAATTGCGTCGGATTGACAAAGATCGACACCGCCACCTCGTCGCATTGTTTCTGGGCAGCTTCGACTAGCGATAAATGTCCGTGATGCAAAGCACCCATGGTTGGAACAAGCCCCAAATGCATTCCGGAAGAAGTCAGGGCCCGGCAGGCGGCGCGCATGTCGGCGGCAGTGCGAAGGATTTCCATGCTCGAGAAGGCGGGTCTAGCGTCGGATCCTGCGCTTCCGTTCCAGCAGCGTCTCCAAAGCCGACTGCGTGTCTTTTGGCAAATGGTAAGACTCACTGTCCGAAGGGTATTCGCGGGAATGAACATCGTCGCGAAAGTTTTCGACAGCGCGTGAGATCAAGGCGGCGGCATCCCCATATCGGCGGACGAATTTAGCGGGAGGGTCGAAGGTTAAACCTAAAATGTCGTGCAGCACCAAAACCTGGCCGTCGCACTCGGGTCCGGCGCCAATGCCGATGGTGGGAGCGTTAACCTCAGATGTAATCATGGCCGCGACTTCTCGTGGCATTCCCTCGAGAAAAATGCAGGCGACCCCAGCGCGATCGAGCGCGACCGCATCCCGGACGAGCTGCTCGATATCAGTGAGAGTTTTTCCCTGCACTTTGTAGCCGCCCATCGCATTGACCGACTGGGGGGTCAGGCCGATATGCCCAGCCACGGGAATTTCGGCTTCGATGATGGGGCGAATGATGTCAACACGCTTTTCGCCCCCTTCAACCTTCACCGCTTCAGCCCCGGCTTCCTTTACAAATCGGGTTGCATTACGAATCGCTTCATCCGATCCGAGATGATACGAACCGTAGGGCATATCGGCGATCAGCAACGCGTGTTTCACGCCGCGCCGGACGGCGCGAACATGATGCAGCATTTCCTCCATCGTGACCGAAAGCGTGTCCGGATAGCCGAGCATCGTCATGGCCAGCGAATCGCCGACCAGGATGATGTCGATCTCCGCCTGATCCACTAAGCGCGCGCTGGGATAGTCATACGCGGTGAGGCAGGTAATTGGTTGATGTTGAAGTTTCTTGTCGCGTAGGGATGAAACCCTGATCTTGCGGCTGAAATCGCCGGCGGGAGTGGAACTCACACTATCCTCCAGTGCCCCTCCGCGGTGGCGGATAGAGCCTGTACCAACGCAGGATACTACGTTGGGGAGGCGAAGTCATTCGTTTACTGCGAGACGCCCATTGGAGTCTTCTCAGGCGCTGGCGGCGGCCTCGCCACCCAAAGGCAGGAAATACTGGGTGCCTTTTATGGGCGCGGTTACACGGCGCAATAGCTCCTGCAAATCCTCGTTCCGTTCCACGAAATCGATCTCCGAGGTGTTAACGATCAGCAGGTCCGACGAGGTGTAGTGGAAGAAGAAATGCTCGTAGGCTTTCACCACTTCCTCCAGGTAATCCTCGTTAATGGCCTTTTCATGGGGAGCGTTCTTCTTCTTGACCCGTTTTTTCAGGACCTCAGGAGTGGCTTGCAAATAGATCACCAGGTCAGGAGTAGGAAGCTGCTCGCGGAAATGATTGTAGTAGCGGTTATAGGTATGAAGCTCCTGATCGGTCAGGTTAAGGCAGGCGAAGAGCTTGTCCTTCTCAAAGATGAAGTCGGCGACGACGGTTTTCTGGGAGCGCGGCCCGATGTCGAGTGCGCGCAGTTGCTCAAAGCGGCGAATCAGAAACGCGAACTGCGCCTGAAAACCTGCGCCGCGATCGCCGCCATAAAATGCCCCGAGAAACGGATTGTCTTCGGACTCCATGACGCGCTGCGCATTCAGGCGTCCGGCCAGGACGTCGGCCAGCGTGCTCTTGCCCACCCGGATGGGACCTTCCACGGCGATATAGCGCGGCAGCTCAAAAAGATTGGGCATGAGTTCGGGGCTTGCGCTTGGACTTCGCAGAATATCTTGTAGTCAGCGGCGGTGCAATTGAGGGAAGAGTTAACACGCCGACCGTCACACCCTGCAGCAGGTTTACAATCGCTTCATGCTTGGCGCTCTGGCGAGTGCGGCGGGAGTTGCTGCGGCTGCGTCAGCCGGATACCAATCCATGTCGCCCACCGGACAGTGGTTTGGGAAGACTTTTACCGGGCTGCCGGCAGGTACCCGGCAGCTGGCGCTGACTTACGATGATGGCCCAAACGATCCGTACACGTTGCGGCTGCTGGAAGTCCTAGCCCGGCGCGATGTTCGCGCAACCTTCTTCCTGATCGGCCGTTACGTTCGCCAGCGTCCCGGCATCGTGCAGGAACTGGTGAAGGCGGGACATGCGATCGGGAACCACACATTCACTCATCCGCTGCTGATTTTCAAAACTAAAGCACAGATCCGACGCGAGATCGTAGATTGTGAAAGCGCCCTGACTGAAATACGGCCCGTGCCGCAGTTGCCGTTGTTTCGGCCTCCGTTCGGTGGCCGGCGGCCGGAAGTTCTTCGCGTCGCGCGCGAGGTTGGGCTGCAACCGGTGATGTGGACAATTGCCGGATACGACTGGAAGGCTCCGTCTGCTGAATACATTGAGGAAAAACTGGTCCGGAACGTGCGCGGGGGAGAAGTGGTCCTCTTACACGATGGCGGACACAAGAACTTCGGCGCTGATCGTTCGCGCACGGTTGAAGCCACCGCAAACTCCATAAAGCGGTATCAATCTGAAGGCTACAAATTTGTGACAATTCCAGAAATGATTACCCAACAGCAAGTTAGCTCGCATTGACAAAACGTTTGCCGCGCGCTGAAACTTATCGCGAAAGAAATTCAGGGGGAAATTTATGAAGAATGCGGTAAAGGCAATTCCCGACGGCTATCATTCGCTGACGCCATATCTGATTATCGATGGGGCCGAAAAGGCAATTGATTTCTACAAGAAGGTTTTTGGCGCCACGGTAACTGTGCATATGCCAATGCCGGGCGGTAAAGTGGGTCACGCAGAACTGAAAATTGGGGATTCCATGCTGATGCTTGCGGACGAGAATCCATACATGAATTACAAGAGTCCACAAGGATATGGAGGCTCGCCAATCAGTTTACTGCTATATGTCGAGGATGCAGACACGGTGTTCAAGGGCGCCATCGCAGCCGGGTCCAAAGAGGTGAAGCCAATGAAAGATCAGTTTTATGGCGACCGTTCCGGCACATTGACGGACCCCTTCGGGCATGTGTGGACTATCGCCACCCACAAGGAAGACGTCACACCGGAGGAAATGAAGAAGCGGATGGCCGCTGCGGGGATGTAGGCATTGATTGATTAGATTCAAAACCGCCCCGCTCAGGGCGGTTTTTTTATGCTGCGGGATCTGAAAGGCGCAAAGACGTAGTCGTGGCGGTCGTGCGGATGGTTTCTTAATTTTAGACGGCTGGCTCTTGTTCGCGGCGCTTACTTTGAATCTCGATGAAGACGTTGACCAGCGATACCGCGGCCGGGGTCACTCCCGGGATTCGGGACGCGTGAGCCAGGGTGCGCGGGCGGATTTTCAGCAGAGTTTCCTGCATTTCTCGGGACAGGCCGCTAACCGAAGAGTAATCAAACCAACGAGGAATCGAGCGCTGCTCAGCTTTCTTAAGGCGCTCGATGGCGCGTCCCTGCTGGCGTAAGTAGCCTTCGTATTTGATCTCGGTTTCGACCGACTTGAGTTCGTTCCTGGCCTGCGCGGAAAGAGGCGCTTGCACGCCCGCTTTGCGAAAATTGTCGGCGTTTTCTTCCTCGGCGAGCAAATCAACCGCGAGCTCACGAAGAACCGGAACCAGGTGCAAAATTGAAACCTCGGGGCGCTTCAGCAGCTGGGCGCAGGTTTGCCCTACGGCGGCGGATAGGCCGGCGTCGTTGTCTCGACTGGGCAGATTCCCATCCGCCGCTTTAGCGGCATCTGTAACGTCGCCAGCCGCGACCGAGCTTCCCATCTCGCGACCGATCTTCTCCACCATTGCCGGGGTGAGCCGCGTTGTCTCCAGCAACCGCTTCAAATTTTCCAGACGCTGCTGCTTGCCCAAAAAATCATTCCAGGCATCATCCGGGATCAGGCCGACGCGGCGGCCGTGCGGGGTCAGCCGGCGGTCAGCGTTATCAATGCGAAGGTGCAGGCGGAACTCAGCGCGCGAGGTAAACATGCGGTAAGGCTCGTTGGTGCCCTTCGAAATCAGGTCGTCGATCAGAATTCCGGTATAAGCCTCGCTGCGGTCGAGGACCAAAGGAGTCTCGTTCTTCGCCTTCAGCGCGGCGTTGATGCCGGCCATAAGGCCCTGGCAGGCGGCCTCCTCATATCCGCTGGTCCCGTTGATCTGGCCCGCGAGGAACAAACCGGCGATCTTTTTCGTCTCAAGCGTGTGCTCGAGCTCAGTAGGATCGATGGAGTCATACTCAATGGCATAGCCTGGGCGCAGCATCTCCGCGTTTTCGAGGCCGGGAATTGATTTAAGGATCGCCAGTTGCACCTCGACCGGCAACGAGGTGCTCATGCCATTCACGTAAATCTCGTGGGTATTCAGCCCCTCCGGCTCGAGGAAAAGCTGGTGGGTAGTCTTGTCGGGAAATTTGACGATCTTATCCTCAATCGACGGGCAGTATCGAGGCCCGATGGATTGAATTTGTCCGCTGTACATAGGCGAGCGGTGCACATTTTCGCGGATGATGCGCTGCGTCTCAGGGGTCGTCCAGGCGATGAAGCAGGGGACCTGGGTGTCGTGATGGGCGACACGCCGGGTGCGGAAGCTGAACGGTGTGGGGTCGGTGTCGCCGGGCTGAATTTGGAAGCGCGACCAGTCTATTGTGCGGCCGTCGAGGCGGGGCGGGGTCCCGGTCTTGAGGCGGCATCCGCGAAGTCCAAGCTGCTTCAGAGATTCGCCAAGCAAAACCGCCGCGGGCTCACCTGAGCGTCCTGCGGGATATTGCTGCTCGCCACAGTGAATCAAACCGTTGAGAAAGGTTCCAGTGGTGACGATCACGGCTTGGGCGCCGACCGTGCGTCCATCGCGGAGCCGGATGCCGCGGCAAACGCGGGCGGCCAGTTGCGAAGGCGCGTCTTCGGTAGTCAGGTCCTCAATTATTAAACTCGCGACCTCCGCCTGCTTGATCTTCAGGTTGGGTTGCGATTCCAAAACTTCGCGCATTTTCAGGCGGTAGGCCTGCTTGTCGCATTGCGCGCGCGGTGACCACACCGCCGGCCCGCGCGAAGTATTCAGCAGCCGGAACTGGATGCCGACCGCGTCCGTAATTTCCCCCATGATTCCGCCAAGGGCATCTATTTCGCGGACCAGGTGGCCTTTGGCAATTCCCCCAACCGCCGGGTTGCAGGACATTTGTGCGATCAGATCGACATTGAGGGTAAACAGCGCAGTCTTCAACCCCATACGGGAGGCCGCTACCGCAGCTTCGCAGCCGGCGTGTCCGGCGCCAACCACGACCAGATCGAAATGTTCGGTAAACAGCATGGGCGTTTTTATTTTACCTTTTAAGCGGCGGTGGCAGGCGGCGTGGTTTACCGCACCTTGAGAAGAATTCGCAAGGATTGGGCTAGAATTGCGGGCCGCCGATGTCGGTGAAGCTGGCGTCCTGCCATTCCGCAGAAGAAAAGTACCACTTGCTGGCGCCGGCTTCGTGATTGTCTCCGCCCGGACCGTAGGCGATGGTGGGCGAACGCCAGTAATCAAAACCGACCTGCAGGAGCGCGCCGGGCGAGATTTTGACACGCATAGTTACAGTACATCCCTGAAGCTTGCCGGGCGGGAGCTGGGCCCGTGGTGAAGCGGCCCAGAAATGCCAGATGCGATAGGGGCGTTTTCCAACTTGAAGGATCACCGCGTGGTCCATTGAGTTCGGAGCCGCAGGCAACGCCGTATGCTGATCGCTCGCAAACCACGGATAGCGGCTATAGAGGCCACCTCGCAGCCTTCCTTGATCGCGATTGAGGACAGCATCTTTGCCATCTATCCGGCAGGAGAGCTGGGTTGCCGCGACTTCCACTGTGGCCTTTTCGTACCCAGGGACACGTATATCCGCAATGGCGATTCCCCAAAGCATGGCTGAGCGAAAGCTCGAAGGGGCGGGGGCGGCGCTCACATATCCGGCTTTATAGCTTACTTCGTCAGGGATACGGGGGTCCTTTGTCAGGATGAAATTGACGGGGCTGATGGCGCGTCCACGAGAGGTAACGACAATTACGGGTGCTGACGGGGTTTTGTGAGGGACGAGCGTAATCAGCTTTTCTTGAGATGTCAATTTGAACGTGGCAGGGGAGTTGCCGAACAAAACCGCAGAGGTAGTATCGAAATTTTCGCCGTTGATTTCGACACGCGTAGCTTCCGGGCCGCTGGCGGGAGAAAAGGAAATGATATTTGGAGCCCCAGACTGTGCCGCGCAGAGGAGTGGGAGGGTCAGGATTAGAAATACCTGTGCCAGAATTCTCAGATAGAAGCGGCAAGCTCGTTTGTATCTCCCATTAATCTTGGGCACACTTTCATTATTCGCTTTGGCAGGAGGGTGGGCTCAGGAATCTAAACATAATGAGCAGAATTTCCCGCATTGGCATCATCATTCATGCAGGGGCATCAGTGCTGCGGTTGTTACACGCTGCGCACTCTCGTATAGTGGCGTGTATTCTTCGGAAAAGGAAAGAGCCAACTATGACATCGAACGAGTTTTTGCAGGAGCTTGATACCCGAATCGCGAAGTATGACTTGCTTTGCCATCCTTTTTATAAAGCCTGGAGCGCGGGAGAACTGACGCCAGAGGATTTGCATGAGTATGCGCGTGACTATTATCCGCACGTGAAAGCCTTCCCTGAATATCTGTTGAAATTTTCGGCGCGACTGGAAGATGGCAGCCTGCGAAAGGCGGTGCGGGCAAACATGAATGACGAGCTTGGCAAGAACGGCGGTAGAGCTCATTCCGAATTATGGCTGGACTTCGTCGAGGGCATGGGAGGCAGCCGCGATGCGGAGAAAAAGCCGATTCGTGAGATCGAAGAACTGGTGGCTTTCTTTGATGAGATGGCAGGCTTCGGACTTCCCGAAGAGGCACTGGCAGCTTTTTACGCGTACGAATCCCAAGTGCCACGCGTGGCTGGGGCGAAGGCCCAAGGATTGCGCGAGATGTACGGAGCAAATGAGGCGACTTGCGCCTATTTCGCATTGCACACGACCGCGGACGTATTGCACTCACAAGTGTGGCGTCGCCGCCTGGCGGAGTTAGTCCAAGACCATAGGAAGGCGCAAGAAGCGGCCCTGGCCAGCGCCGAGAATGCGGCGAAGGCACTGTGGCGTGCGCTGGACGGAGTTGAACAGCTTCGGATGGCGAGAGCGGCTGCGTAAGACTGGGGCAGAGGACGTGAGCTCTTTGCATCCGCTGCCACAAACCGTCCTGGCCTATATTCGGAAACTGAACCTTCTTCAGCCCGGCGACCGGGTGGGCGTGGCCGTCTCCGGAGGTGCGGACTCGGTCGGGCTACTGCGGCTTCTGCTGGATGTCCGCGGCGAAATTGGGATTGTCCTTTCTGTTCTTCACTTCAATCATCAGCTCCGCGGCAGTGAATCCGATGGAGACGAACAGTTCGTCGCTGAGCTCGCTCGAGCCCACGGGTTGGATTTCTATAGTGATAGGGGCGATGCTGCGGCGTACGCTAAGAACCATTTGACCCTCGAGGCTGCCGCCCGTGCGCTGCGGTATCAATTTTTTCTGCGCATGATGGCTGAGCACCGTCTCGACCGGATC
>JAFAWN010000266.1 GCA_019241735.1 Terriglobales bacterium | reverse complement strand
TGGACGGACGCAATGAAAAGATGAATGCCAAGATTCGCGAGCATGCCATGCAAAAAGTCCCATTCCTGTTGGTTGTCGGAGATAAAGAGGCGGAGGCGGGAAGAGTGAACGTCCGTACGCGCGGGAAAGAAAAGACCGAGGACATGGGGGCGGAAGAGTTTAGGGAGCGGATTAAGAAATTGATTGCGACCCGAGCGGCGACTTTGTAAACGCCACCGCGGCCAATTAAGGCAGCTCAGGGATGATTTTGAACGCACGTCCTTTCGCCATCCGGTAAACCGAGAAATCCCGTTGATCAAGGGTGAAGATCGTGTCCAGGCCGTCGCGTCCCGCGAGATGGACCAGCGCCGCGTCGGCCAGTTGAATTCCGATGTCGCGGTACTTCTTCAGGATAGAAGCTAACGGCTTCGCGTCAGCGGTGGTCAGCGGAAGCAGTTCGAGGAATCCACTGTGGAGGCTGGTAAGCAGTTGCTGCACTGCATTGGAGTCGTTTCGTACCAGCCATGCGGCTTCGGTAAGGACCGGCCAGCAAGTGAACAGCGGGCCGGGGATATCGCGCAGAGCTTCGACGCAGGTGCGGTGGTATTGATCGCGGCGGCTGAGGATGGCGACGATAGGGCCGGTATCCGCCAGGACCCGCCTCATCTACTTTTTCCAAATCCTTCCAAGTAGCGCGGGTTCGTGCTCAGGTCTCTGGGCGCAGTCCGTGCAGAGCCGATAATTCCCGCTTCTTCGGCGAGCTCATAGGCCGAACGCTTTCCCTCAGAATGTCGCAGATAGCTCTCGAGAGCGTCGCGCACAAGTTCCGACTCCGTCGCCCCTTTAGCGCGGGAGCAGTGCCGAAGGCGGACGGTCAGGGCCGGCGAGACGCGAACTGTTATGCGGTCGGATGCCATGTCTGACATTATATACCATTTGTCTGACGATGTTTTTCTTTTCGCTTAATCCCCTACACGAAAGAATTGCCGAGCTGCGCTCGGCCTGGGCAGGTGAGGACACCTGCCCCTACACAAGCAAGACACCTGCCCCTACACGAACAAAATCCCGGATTGGCATAGATCATGTAGGCCCAGATGTCCTCATCTGGGCGGCCGGCGGAGCCGGCACTAATATGAATGTGTGCCGCAATTGTTTTACCGCCGCAATCTTCCTCATTTCCAGCGAGATTCCAAAACGCATTTTCTGACCTTCTGCACCTATAAGCGATGGGTGTTGCCGGCTGGCGCCCGTTCTATTGTGCTCGATGCCTGCATTCGCGGAAACGGACGGACATCGATCTTTTGGCGGCCATCGTCATGCCGGACCACGCCCACATGATTTTTGTGCCGAGAACAGACCAGAAAAACTGCGAGATATTCCCGCTGGCGCGGATCACCAAGGCGATCAAGGGCAGCTCGTCCCATTTGATCAAGCAGCAATTCAAAAGGACGGAAGCGGTTTGGCAGGAAGAGTCATTCGATCACGTGCTGCGTTCATCGGAAAAGCTGGACGAGAAGATTTCTTACATTTTGTATAACCCGGTGCGTTCGGGGCTGGTTAGCCGGCCCGAGGATTATCGATGGTTGTGGGCGCGTCCGGAATTGATTTTATGATTGCCGAGCTGCGCTCGGCCAGGGCAGGTGAGGACACCTGCCCCTACACGAGCAAGAGAAACCTGCCCCTACACGAAAGAATTGCCGAGCTACGCTCGGTCAGGGTAGGTGAGGACACCTGCCCCTATACAAGCAGGACACGTGCCCGTACACGAGCAAAAGACACCAACACAATCAAAATCATTACAATCTCTGAGTGTCCTCGCAATTCGAGATTACCGCTACGAACGGCTCCGCGCGTACCGGGCAGCTAATCACTCCTCACGGGCAGATTGAAACGCCGGTTTTCATGCCCGTCGGCACCCAGGCGACGGTAAAGGGAGTATCCCAGAACATTCTCGAGGAGCTGGGCGTGCAGATTCTGCTCGGCAATACTTACCACCTCTATCTTCGCCCAGGAATTGATCAGGTCAGACGGCTTGGTGGGCTGCACCGGTTCATGGCGTGGCCTCGGGCAATTCTCACGGATTCCGGCGGTTTTCAAGTTTTCAGCTTGAGCGAACTGCGCAAAGTCTCCGAAGAGGGTGTGACGTTCCGGTCGCATCTCGACGGGTCATCGCATTTCTTCTCCCCGGAAAGCGCAATGGAAGTCCAGATCGGCCTTGGCGCGGACATTATTATGGCGTTCGATGAGTGCACCGAGTTCCCGGCCGAACCTACCAGAGTCCGCGATTCCATGGAAATGACGTTGCGCTGGGCGCAGCGCAGCAAAAAATACTTCGAAGATCATAAGCGCGAGGTCCCGTGGCACGAGACAGCGGAAAGCCCCGACCAAACCCACGTGGCCGCGGATGTTTTCGTCCGGAACCGCGGGCAAAGTTCTTCTTGGCAGGTGCGGACACCTGCCCCTACAGGACCACACACTCAAACGCTGTTCGGAATCGTGCAGGGAGGAATGGATTTGGCCCTCAGGAAGGAATCCGCGGAGCGCACAGTTGAGCTTGGGTTTCCTGGATACGCGATTGGCGGGTTGAGCGTGGGTGAGCCTCGTACGGTCACCCGTGAGGTGGTCGAAGCGACGCTCGAGCATCTCCCCAAAGATCAGCCGCGATATCTGATGGGCGTCGGGACGCCCGAGGAGATCGTGCAATATGCCAATCTCGGGGTCGATATGATGGATTGCGTCCTGCCAACCCGGGCTGCCCGGCACGGGCTTCTATTTACGTCCGAGGGGAAGATTTCCATCAAACAGGCGCAATATGCAGGCGACAATGGCCCTCTCGACCCTAATTGCGGCTGTACCACCTGCCGCCGCTATTCGCGCGCTTATTTGCGCCATTTGTTTGCATCCAATGAGCTTTTAGCGCAAGTTTTAAACACCGTCCACAACCTCCGGTTCTACCTTGACACGATGCGGTCAGTGCGTCATTCTATTGCACTTGGGAAGCGGACCGTCTTCGTCTGAAGCGATTACGCAGGCTACCCGCGGCTCGCGACGAGTTTGACCTTGAATACTCCAGTCGGGATGGCGAGACTCGCGGGAGATCTCCTGACGGCTTAGCTACACTTCGTTGAACCCGAATATAAGGTGATCAGTTTGCAAGCATATTTAGGCGGGCAACACCTGTTGGCGTTGCAGGCAGGGGGCGGGTCGCTGGGATGGCTGGGCTTTGCCCCGCTCATCTTTATTTTTGGCATCTTTTATTTTCTGCTGATCATGCCCCAGCAGCGGCGGCAAAAAAAGTGGCAGCAGATGCTGGGCGAGCTAAAGACCGGAGATAAGGTAGTCACCAGCGGCGGCATGCGGGGCACCATCGTCGCCCTGAAGGAGGATTACCTGCACCTGCGCGTTCCGCCCGACAATCTGCGCATCGAAGTGACTCGCGGTTCCGTGGTCTCCGTGGGTTCGGGAGACGAAACAACGAGTAAATGAAGGCTTTACGGCTTTAGCATTCCGACTGCTTTGACGGTTTTGTGATTTTGAAGCATCCAAGTACTCGATTATGAACAAGAATTTGGGCTGGAAACTAGGGCTGATTCTGGCAATCCTGCTGGTCTTTCTGGTGGGGATCTTTGGCATTCCAAGCTCCTGGTCCCGTGCCGGGCTGTTGGCCTCACTCCAAAACCGGATCCACCTGGGTCTCGATCTTAAAGGTGGCACCCACCTGATCCTGCAGGTGCAGGTCAATGATGCAGTCAACGCCGAGTCCGACCGCGCAGTAGAACGCCTGAAAGATTATCTCTCCAGCCACAAGATTAACTACACCGACATCACCAAGCCCGATCCGGTCAACAATCCCGACCGCATTGTTCTTAAGGGTGTGCCGCCGGAATCCACCTCTGATTTGCGGGGGATTTTCAACAACCAACTGCCGCAATTTGACCTCAATTCAGGCGCTGAAAATTCCTGGACGGTCTCCATGAAGCCGCAGGCGCTGCGGGAGTTGAAAGACCGGGCGGTTACCCAGGCTATTGAGACCATCCGCAATCGTGTGGACAAGTTGGGGGTAAGCGAGCCTGTTATTCAAGAGCACGGATTGGGGCAATACCAGATTCTGGTCCAGCTGCCGGGCGTGGACGATCCTGCGCGGGTTAAGGAAATCATGCAGTCCACCGCCATGCTGGAAATTCGGCAGGCGTTGAACAATGGCCGGGCATATCCTGACGAACAATCGGCACTGGCTGCGACCAATGGACTGCTGCCCGAGAACTCAGTTCTGATTCATGGACGAAATGTTGGCGCCAGTTCCCAGGATTCGGGCGATGCGGTTTACCTTATCTCGCGCAGTTCCGCGGTGGCAGGGCATGATCTGCGCGAGGCGCGGGTAAGCACCAACACCAACACCAACCAGAGAGAGGTTGAGTTCTTCCTCACTGCCGAAGGCGGCCGCCGATTTTCGGCATTCACCAGCGCGCACGTCGGTGACTATCTGGC
>JAFAWN010000178.1 GCA_019241735.1 Terriglobales bacterium | reverse complement strand
CCCACGGGAGGTTCGACGCCTCCACCCGCCCATTCCGCACCGGTCCGGCTATGCCGAAGCAGGCGACCTCCGGGCGCAATCCAGATTCCTGAATAAATTGCGCCACGATTTGGTCAAGACCTGAATATTGATGGCTGGGATATACAGATGACGAAATCAGTTTGAGGTGGCCGTTGGCGGAATCAAAAAATGCCAGCCTCGCGTTAGTCCCGCCAATATCGCCTGCCAGAATCATCCGTAAATGTTCCTCACTGAAGTTGAGTTTGCGACCGCCTACGCAGGCTTTTTTAATGTGCCCGCTTCTCCATGCCCGCCAAACTTGTCGCGCATCGCGGAAAGGATCTTCTCCGCGAAGGTGTGCTCCTGACGCGACCGGAACCGGGTGAACAACGCTGCCGACAACACATCAACCGGCACGGCTTCTTCGATCGCGGCCTCGATCGTCCAGCGGCCCTCGCCGGAATCCTGGACAAAGCCGGTGTATTGCGACAGCGTCGGGTTTTCCATCAATGCCATGGCAGTTAAATCCAGCAGCCATGAGCTGACCACGCTTCCTCGCCGCCACACTTCAGCAATGTCTGCGAGGTTCAGATTATAGCGGCGCTCTTCGGGGACATCCTTACTGGCAACATTCTTGAAGATGTCAAATCCCTCGGCGTAGGACTGCATCATCCCGTACTCGATTCCGTTGTGAACCATCTTCACAAAGTGTCCTGCGCCGGAAGCTCCGCAGTAGATATAGCCATCCTCCGCAGTGCCTGGCTTCTTCTCGCGGCCGGGAGTGCGCGGGATGTCACCACGCCCGGGCGCCAATGTTTTGAAAATCGGATCCAATTGCTGGACGACTTCCTGCGGCCCGCCGATCATCATGCAGTAGCCGCGCTCCAGACCCCACACGCCTCCGCTGGTTCCGACGTCGACGTAATGAATGCCCTTTGGCTTCATCTGTGCCGAACGGCGCACGTCATCTTTGAAATACGAATTTCCACCGTCAATGAGGATGTCGCCAGCCTGCAACTGTTGGGACAAAGCTTGCACCGTTTGTTCGGTGGGATCACCGGCTGGAATCATCAACCAAATGATTCGTGGCTTGCCTAATCTCGACACTAAATCGGTTAGCGAGGTCGATCCGATTGCCCCGTGGTCGGCGAATTGCTTTACGTTCTCCGCCGCCTGATCTGTCACCACGACTTCATGGCCGCCCTTAAGCAGGCGTCGTACCATGTTCCCACCCATCCGGCCCAACCCCACCATCCCCAGCTTCATAGGTCACTCCTAATCTCAATCCTAAAGCGTGGTTAGCCCCTCGCGGCATGCCGCCAGCAGTTTGTCCAGTGAGGAATCCAAATCGCTGCCTAGATGAATCCGCAAGGCACGGCGTCCGCGGTCAACCAGCACTTGAAAATCGCCACGTGCCTGGGCAGCTTTGACCACCCCAAACGTATATTTCTGGCCGGGCACCGGCAAATCGACGGCGTCGTCACAGGTAAGTTGCAGAAAAACTCCGCTGTTTGGGCCGCCTTTATAAGCCTGTCCGGTAGAGTGGAGGAATCGAGGGCCAAAGCCAAGGCAGGTGGCAACATGCTTATGATCAAGAACAAGCTGGCGGATTTGCTGCAGACGAGCTTCATGCACGGCGTTCATCTCGATATAAGCCAGCAAGGCAAAATAGTCTCCTGCGCGCAATCGGCTTAGGTGAGAAGCAAGGTATCGGCTTAGGGAGGCTTGGTTGCCAACCGCCGCATTTAACTCGCCGGCATTTTTTTGATCCGTAAATAGCTTGATCCCATCTCGTTCAAAAATCGGACGTTCTTCGGGTAGAGAACCCTTCTCCTCGTATTCTGAAGTGAGCTTACGGGTGGCGATCTTGCTGGCCTCGACATCAGGCTGATTGAACGCGTTGATGCCGATAATCGAGCCGGCGACGGCGGTTGCGATCTCCCACCGAAAAAACTCTTCACCTAGGCAGTAAATTTCTTGCACTGGAATATGCACAACCGGATGTCCAGCCGATTCGAGGGCGGCTACGGTGGCGTCTTGGTTTTGGTCCGAAGCAGCTTCCAACCGCAGGTAAACAAATATCCGATCGTCGCCGTAAACTTCAGGCGGGCCCGCGGGCTCGCGGTCCACTGGAATAATTCCTTTGCCCACTTTTCCCGTGGATTCCGCCAGCAACTGTTCCAGCCACGCTCCGAGATAAAAGATTCCCGGCGACGCAATGATCGTGACCTTATCCCGTCCCGTTGTGGCCGCCGCCCCCAACACAATCCCCAACATTGCCCCGGGATTTTGTTCTGGCTTCCGATTTCGGCAGGCCTCAACCATAGCCTGCGCGCGCTGCAACAGCGTATCAACGTCCAGGCCCATCAACGCAGCCGGGACCATTCCGAAATCCGACAACGCCGAGTATCGTCCGCCGATACTCGGTACGCCGAAAAAAATGTTACGAAAGTGGTCCGCCTCCGCGATCTTCTGAAGGCTTGATCCCGGATCGGTGATGGCAATGAAATGTGCCCCAGCTTTGTCTTTTCCCACTACTTCAGCGGCGCTCTCAAAAAAATATTGCTTGTAGATATTCGGTTCAAGAGTCGTGCCGGACTTGCTGGAGACTACAAATAATGTTTTCGCGATATTAATCTTCGATTCTATGGTCTTGATCTGGGCGGGATCGGTCGAATCGAGTACGTGCAATTGCGGAAACTCTGCAACCTGTCCGAAAGTATTCTGCAGGACTTCGGGGCAAAGGCTGGAGCCGCCCATGCCGAGTAAAAGGATGTCGCTAAACGCTTCGCGCCGAGCTTCAAGCGCTAACTCGTGAAATTTCCGGAGATCTGCGATTTGACTCTCAGTGACATTCAGCCAACCCAGCCATTCCGCCTCATCGTTTCCGGTCCAGAGAGACGCATCTCCGGACCACAGCCTTTTTACCTTTTTCTGCGCTCGCCAGTCGGCCAGGTGCGCCTTTACCGAATCGGCGATATCTCCAGAAAGGTTATATTTCAACTGGCTCAATTTTTCTGGCCCTGCGGGTTCTGGTCCACCGCTTTGATCAGCTTGCCAAAGGCGTCCGAAAATTGCTTTACGCCATCTTCGCTAAGCTTCCCAGTAACCTCCTTCATGGAGATTCCTATTTCCCCAAGCAGCTTCATGGTCTGTCGCGCCCCTTCTATGTTTTCGGTAAGGCTGAGGCGCGGGTGCCCATGATCGCGAAACGCATCAAAGGTTGCCGGCGGAATTGTGTTCACGGTGTCAGGGCCGATCAACTCTTCCACGTAAAGGACGTCACTGTACGCGGGATTTTTTGTGCTGGTGCTGGCCCATAGCACTCGCTGGCTCTGCGCGCCCTTGGCCGCCAGCCGCTTCCAACGCTCGGTGCCGAAAATCCTCAGGTAACTCTGGTAGGCGAGTTTTGCATTCGCGATTGCGACCTTTCCTTTGACAGCCTCCAGCTTTTGCCGTTCCTGCGGATCGCTCGACTTTTTCAAACGTTCATCTACCATCGCATCCACTGAATTATCGATGCGGCTGACAAAAAAGCTGGCAACGCTGGCGATTTTGCTCAGGTTTCCGCTATTGGCTGTAAGCTGTTCAAGTCCCGATATGTAACCTTCGGCAACCTGCTCGTATACATCCTGCGAAAACAGCAACGTCACATTAATGTTGATGCCTTCACCGATCAATTGCTCGAACGCCGGAATACCCTCCGCGGTACCGGGCACTTTGATCATCACGTTCTCCCGATTCACCGCTTTCCACAGTCTCCGGGCCTCGGTTACTGTACGTTCGGTTTCGAGCGCAATGTAAGGAGAGACTTCAAGACTCACGTAGCCGTCGCGGGCGCGCGTGCTGTCATAGACCGGGCGGAAGATGTCAGCGGCATCCTGAATATCGCGAATTGCGAGGGCCTCATATCTGCCGTTCGCATCGAGCCCTTTCGACTCGAGTGATTTCAAAAAATCGGAGTAGAAGCTGCTGTCCGCGATAGCTTTTTCGAAAATCGAGGGATTGGAAGTCATACCACGCAAACCATCATCGTCAATCAAACGCTTCAGCTCCCCGGTGGTGAGCAAATCGCGGCGTATGTAATCCAGCCAGACCGATTGACCGAATTTTTGCAGGTCTTTAACGGGATTGGTTGCTTTAGCGGTTTCAAGAACTCCGGTTGGTTGCATGATGCTCTCCTTGGAAGGCGCCCGGTAGAAAACCAAATTAGCTGGAAGCTTTTATCGTACGGCGGGCAGCTTCGACTACTTTTTCTGTGGTGAATCCAAATTTTTGCATCAGGTCTTTCGCTGGCGCAGAGGCGCCGAATCGGTGCATGCCAAGTACCTCGCCGGTATCGCCAACGTAGCGCGACCATCCGAACGTAGACGCCATCTCCACCGCAACCCGCGCCTTCACATCGTGAGGCAACACTTGTTCCCGGTATTCGCTGCTCTGCCCCTCGAATAGTTCCCAGCATGGCATGCTGACGACGCGCGAATTCACTCCCTCCGCTTTTAGCTGTTCGTGTGCGCTAAGGCACAAGGATACTTCGCTACCGGTCCCAATTAAAATCACATCCGGCTTACCGCCGGACGAATCCGCAAGAACATAAGCGCCTTTCGCCACGCCAGATGCAGGCGCATATTTGGCCCGGTCCACAGTCGGAACCGCCTGACGGGTCAATACCAGCGCAGCCGGCTTGTCATTGACCTCCATAATGACCTTCCAGGCTTCGACCACTTCGTTCGCGTCCGCGGGCCTCAGGACCAGAATTCCCGGCATCGCCCGCAGTGATGCCAACTGCTCAATGGGCTGATGGGTGGGACCGTCTTCTCCCAGGCCAATCGAGTCGTGGGTATAAACATAAATAACCGGAATTTCCATCAGCGCAGCGAGCCTTACCGATGGCTTCATGTAGTCGGTAAAATTGAAAAATGTGCCGCCATAAGCGCGTATCTTCGAGAGGGCAAGGCCGCTCAACGCCGCGCCCATAGCATGCTCTCGAACTCCGAAGTGGAGGTTCCTTCCGCCGAATCTCCCGGCCTGAAAGTCCCCCGCGCCTTCGAATTTGAGCGCCGTCTTGTTGGAGGTGGCCAGATCCGCCGAGCCGCCAACCATCCAGGGGACGTTTTCTGCAAGGGTGGTCAGTACCTTGCCCGAGCTCTCGCGCGTGGCAAGACCTTTCGCGTCCGCAGGAAATGATGGAAGATTATTCTCCCAGCCTTGGGGAAGCTTCCGCTCCTGCATCAGATCTATCTCCCCGGCCAGATCGGGATATTTACTCCGATATTCGTTGAATAATTGCGTCCACTCCTGCCGCAATTTACCGCCGCGCTTGCCCATACCTTCGCGAAAGTGCTGATATACGCCCTCGGGTACCAGGAACTTGGCATCCTCAGGCCAGCCGTAGAACTTTTTCACGAGGCGAATTTCGTCCTCGCCCAGTGGCTCGCCGTGAGCGGCGCTGGTGTCTTGTTTGTGCGGGGAGCCGTAACCGATGTGACTATTCACTACAATCAGGCTGGGCCTGTCCGTGCTCTGCAGGAAATCACGATACCCCGCGGCGAGCTGGTCCGGATCGTTGGCGTCCCCAACATGCGTGACATTCCAGCCGTAAGCGCGAAATCGCTTATCGACATCCTCAGTGAAGGATTCATCGGCAGGGCCATCGAGGGTCACCCGGTTGTTGTCATAGATCCAGCAAAGGTTGGGAAGCTTTAAGTGCCCTGCAAGGGACGCAGCCTCGCTACCCACTCCTTCCATCATGTCCCCGTCGCCGCAGAATGCGTAGATGTTGTAATTGAAGATCTCGAATCCGGGGCGGTTGCAACGCTCTGCCAGCCATTTGGCGCCGATTGCCATACCGACGCTATTGCCCAGTCCCTGCCCCAGCGGCCCCGTCGTAGTCTCGACCCCCGCCGTGATCCGATACTCAGGATGTCCCGGAGTCCTACCTCCAAGCTGGCGAAAATTCTTAATATCGTCCATGGTTACGGCGAAATCACCAAGCCGCTCATATTCGGGATCGATGCCGCGAACTTCGGCTAGATGGAGCAGGGCATACAAAAGCATGGAGGCGTGTCCATTCGAGAGCACAAATCGGTCTCGGTTAGGCCACGTCGGATCTTCGGGATCGAAGCGCAGAAATTGCTGCCACAGGGAATAGGCAACCGGGGCCAAAGCCATCGGCGCACCCGGATGGCCGGAGTTCGCCTTCTGAACCGCGTCCATGGCAAGCGTTCGTATGGTATTGATGCACAGCGTGTCCAGTTGCTGACCGGTCACCAACGTCTGTTCGCTTGCGACCATGGAAGTACAACCTCCTCGAGTGGAAAGCTCGATCCTAGGGTGGTTTCAGTACGCTGGCAGTTTACCAAGTTCGCCTGCCGCATGCCTGAAAGAAGGACAGGGCAGGCTAACGCCATCCCTGCTCAATTGTATGGATGAGTTGGAAGAAATCGAGATTCCGCTTTGCGGAGATTTATTTTTGGATTAACGCGAGAAGCTAGCGCTTCATTTGGGCGAGATATCCGTGTTCGTTCTGATAGCTCTTAGTGGTGTTTTGCACAAACTTCAAGAAATGCCTTAAAGTTTCACGTTCTGATGGTTCCAGCCCGTCGAACTTGATACGAACGCCGAAAGTCGGAGTGTTACCGGTGACAACTCCGCTGATAATCATGCCCTTGACCCATATTTTGCCATTGGCGACCCATAAGCCAATTTCGAGTTTCACGCCAGCCGCAATCGGGGCGGCAGTGTCCACCTGGCATCCACCGAGACTGGTGTTGGCAAGGTTTCCCCAAATCGGGGTGGTGGAACCTTCTACTCGCAATTCCACTGCGACAAAACACTTCATTCGTGGATAAACGCGGCGATCCTGCCCCCATGCGGGCGTAAAGATGTCGGGTTCAAACGGGGGCGTACTTTCCGCCGCAATTGCTGCCGGAGCCGCTGGAATCGTCGATTTCTCTGCGGGTGTCGGCGATTTGCTTGCAGCCGTGCTGTCGGCAACCTTGGCCTCACCTTTTATCTTGCGCATCGCTTCCAACAGCAACTGATCGCGCTGCCCGGCAGGCGCTTCACGGTAGGTTTGCAGAAGCATTTCCAGATGGCTGGATAAGGCTGGGTCGGTTAATAGCCCAGTCCAATCCGCCCCGGTAGAAGGAGTTTTCGATTCATTCATAGGTCGGCAACCGTTGCAATCGTGGAACTTTACTAGAGTGACGCAGGCAAGCGCAGGCGACAAGATGACTATAGTCATACGGCTTTAAGCTGACCGATTGGGGAGGCCTATTGCGCTCGCGTACGACGAAATTGAGCGAAGCGACGCAGGCCATTCCCCTCCGCTGGCAACTGCCTGAAACTGGCTTAGGATTGGGTGGAGGTGAGATGGCGCGCCCGGAGAGATTCGAACTCCCGACCTACAGCTCCGGAGGCTGCCGCTCTATCCAGCTGAGCTACGGGCGCACGCCAATTCAGTTAGTGTACATCGACGCGTCAGGAGGGAAAACGGGTGAAGGAACGTGCTGTATAAGGTTAGGGCTAGTAGCGGCCTCGGCCGCCTCCCCCGCCACCCCGACCGCCACGGTCGCCTCCGCGGTCCCGGCCACCGCCGCCAGCGCGCTCCACTTTAGGACGAGCTTCATTCACGTTTAGGGTGCGCCCTCCCACCTGACTGCCATTCAGTGCGGCGATGGCTTTTTCCCCCTCTTCCGCGTTTGTCATTTCCACAAAGCCGAAGCCTCGTGAACGTCCTGTATCCCGGTCTGTCATTATGCTGACCCGGTCTACCTGACCGTAGGTCGCGAACAGCGTTCGCAGTTCGTCTTCGGAAGTATTGAAATCCAGGTTCCCAACAAAAATATTCTTCAAAGGAGTTGCCTCCGTGTGAGCTATCTGAGTGGGCTGCCTGCGGCGGAAAAGCGGAGGCCGATTGGCCATGCTGACGGCCGGAGCTGCGAACAGTCAAATGCGGCTGGAAGTATAGCAGGAAACACAATTCCCGGAACTTATTCCAAACGAAAGACCGATGGGCTTAAATCCTCAACGGCTTTCTTCCACCTCAACCATGGAAGAACGCTTGCGCTTGTTAAACTGCAGGACTTTCTTTCGCAAGCGCAGCGACTTCGGCGTAACCTCGACGAATTCATCATCG
>JAFAWN010000174.1 GCA_019241735.1 Terriglobales bacterium | reverse complement strand
CAACAGACAAGTTTATCAGCCTGCATTCCAGGAGGGGTTCCTGGAATTACCTGATTTTAGGTTGCGCTCGGCGTTCTGGACGCGCCGCCCGGGCTGGGCTTTCCGAATTCGGTATTGTAATGCAGCTTGATTTCACCGCACGTGCCCTGCTCCGGGGAATAGACAACGCAACTGTCAAATGGGCGCGAATAAACATGCAAGCTGACCGCGCGCTGATTAAATTTTCGCGGATTGACCACCCTATGCACTGGATGCTCGGGATCTACTGCACAAGGATGCGCGGGGTCCATTTCAACCGTCTCTGACGGCTCCAGCTTGCAGTTCCCGTGATCGACGTCCTGGGAAATGACGCGATAATTTTCGACCAGCAACTTTCCGATAGGCACCGACATCCAGCAATTCTGGTCGCGATGATTGTGCACCGAGCTGACCTGCCCCGGCTCCCAACAGATGGCTATCAATTCGTAGAGATCAGTCTTGTCTATCAGATTGCGAGTGTAATGCTGCCGGTCCCAGCTGAGATACGGACTGAGAGTCTCCGGCTCAGCCGCAGTTTGCTGGAGAAAAGAAAGGATCGCTGCAGTACCGTCGAACGCCGGCTTGGGCAATCTCCGCAGTTCTTCCACAAACTGCTGGATCGGAAGCTGCTTTAGCGCCGCCTGCGTGCTCCGGACGATTGTGCTACCCATAGGCCCCTCAGTATATCGGATTTGATAAGTGGCATTTTAAGCCTAACGGCAGGGGTTCTGGTGCGAAGCATGTACTTTTTGCATCTTCGACCTTCCCTCAGATTGTCTTCCTCGGTTGGGGCTGGAACTAAAATCGTTAGGCTATGCCTCTAGTTTGCCATAAGACGGAAGCACTTACCGGGATAAATATCTTTGAGTAATAGCGAACAGGAGGTGAAAGCCGATGTTCCACGTGGAACATATCTCCGATCTTTTACAGCAGTGGTTCGCCGTTCGCTGCCAGCAGCGTTACTCGATGAACATGCAATCACCGAAGGAATAAAACCGGTAACGCTGATCGACGGCGTGGCGATATGCCTCCAGCGTACGCTGCGTGCCGGCAAATGCGCACACCAGCATAAGCAATGTCGATTTCGGCAAGTGGAAATTCGTTAGCAGCGCACTCACCGCGCGGAACTTGTACCCCGGATAAATAAAAATATCCGCCCGCCCATCGCCCGCCCCCACCCGTCCGCTCTCTCCCGCAGCATGTTCGAGCGTGCGCACTGTCGTAGTTCCGACGGCGACCACGCGCCGCCCTTGGTCCAGCGCGCTATTGATTGCCGCCGCCGCCGGCGGTGAAATCGTGTAAGCCTCGGCGTGAAGACTATGATTCTCAACTTGCTCTTCGCGGACCGGCTGGAAGGTCCCTAATCCCACGTGGAGCGTGATTTCGGTGCTTTCGATTTCCCGCTCCGCGATGCGATCCAGAATCGCGCGGGTGAAATGCAAACCGGCGGTGGGCGCGGCAACTGAGCCTCGCTCTCGCGCGTAGATGGTCTGGTAGCGTTCGCGATCTTCAGCGTTTGCCGGCCGCTTTAGATAGGGCGGCAATGGAACGTGGCCCAGCCGTTCGATCAACCCATAGAAATCTTCCGCAAAGCGAAACCGAACGGTTCGCTCGCCGAAGTTTCCTGCTGCTGTTACTTCGGCGGTGAGTTCATGGTTCTGCCCGAAGCTCAGTTGATCGCCGACCTTGATGTATCGCCCGGGTCGAACCAGGCAGTTCCATTGGATTGAATTTCCGTTGACGGCCGGGGAGACGGGAGAGGTAAGCAGCGCCTCGACGCGGCGCTCAGAATCCCTCGTGCCCGTAGGCCGGGAATCGCTCACCTTTCGTATTGCTGTTCCAAGCAGACGAGCAGGAAAAACTCTAGTGTTGTTAAAAACGATCAAGTCATCCGGCCTAAGCAGTTCCGGAAACTCGCTGAACTTAGCATCGCGGAGCTTCCCGGACTTGCGTTCTACATGCAATAACCGTGACGCCGCCCGGTCCGCGAGCGGCATTTTCGCAATAAGTTCCTCCGGCAATGAATAGCTGAACTCTGAAACCAGCACACCGGGGATTATAAAGTGCTCATTTCAAGTGAAGGTAAAACAGGAAATCCGTCCAAATATTTCGTTGTGCAGTCGGTAGCGGTACGGTACGATACGCGCCGACCCGGAATCCCCGATCGACCATCCCGATATGCAATGTGACAGCCAGCGGCGGCGCGAGATTCTATCCTTCGGAAAGATGTTATCCAGTCGCGGCTTCGTGCCTGCGATGGATGGGAATCTGTCGGTGCGGCTGGACGGAAATCGCATCCTGGCGACTCCCACCGCAGTGTGCAAGGGGATGTTACGTTCCTCGGACCTGGTCATCGTTGACCTTCAAGGACGCCATCTATCCGGACGCCGCCAGGTATCGAGCGAGATTGGCATGCACCTCCTGATTTACAAACTGCGGCCCGACGTCCACGGAATTGTCCATGCTCATCCCCGCACCGCTACCGGCTTCGCGGCCGCTGGAATTCCATTAAACAAGCCCCTGGTCTGCGAGGTGGTGATCGGGCTCGGGTCGATCCCTCTGGCAAAATACGCTACCCCCGGCACGCCCGAACTGGCCGAGGCGCTCGAACCGTTGGTGCGAAACCACGATGCAATCCTCATGTCCAACCACGGAGTGGTCACCTACGGCAGCACGTTGCACCAGGCGTATATGAAGATGGAAACCGTCGAACACTTCGCCGAAATTGCGCCGGTTACCCATATCCTCGGATGCCAGCAGCCGCTGGGCGCGCCCGAACTCGAAAAGCTTCTGGCGCTGCGCAACCGGCCTCAGACTCCAAACCCGGCCAACTCAGTTTCATTAGCGTCGGCGCGCAGAAGAAATTCCAGGCGGACGACTGCTTAAGAGAAAGCATCCAGAACTTAGTCGCCGCCAATTCTGAATCGCATCCCGGCGCGAAAATTAATGCCCAGTGCCGGATACCCAGTGACCTCCTCATAGCGTTTGTTTAATGCATTCTGAATCGTGAGATACGCGGTAACGCGCGAATTTACAGCCCACCATCCGCCGGTATCCACCCTGGCGTATCGGCCGACGTGATTGACGCCGAGCCCAAAGAAGTCTGAATCAGCACGCCGCCCCACGACGCTCGCGCCAATATTGGCGCCCCATCGCCGCCCCAGATACGTGAGCAGCGCACTGCCGGAGTGCTTTGGTCGTAAGATCAACGGTTGACCTGCCGAGAGCGTGGGGTCACAGAAATTTTCCGGCGTGCACAATGGCGCCTGAAGAATTTGCGTCGAAG
>JAFAWN010000072.1 GCA_019241735.1 Terriglobales bacterium | reverse complement strand
TGACACTTTGTCGGAAAAACTCAGGTATCCAGCACGCAGAAATGACGGCGCAGAATGCAGCGGCGCCGGCAGAAACGAGGATCCTACTGAAGAAGTCCGGCCACCCGGCTCGATGAAGGTCAGCCGGTCATACCAGCGGATTTTTTCGTCGACCCCAAGCCGCCGGTAAAATTCGATCAAGTTTGTGCAGCAGCCCAGCAGCACATGCTGGCAATTGTCTATAACCTCACCTGTGCCGGGATGCTGATACGAAGAGGCCCGCCCGCCGAGATAGGGCCGGCGTTCGAGGACCGTAACCCGGAATCCGGCGTCGGCCAGGGCGCAGCCTGCGGCCAATCCCGCCAGGCCGCCCCCGACAATTGCGACCGTGGCGATGTTCTTCCCTGGACTTTCTATCCCGGGACTGGGCATTATGTCAGGCGCTTCACAAATCCCTGCGCCAGCACTGCAAGTTTTTCGCGTCGAGTAAGACTTGTCCGTCCGCGATAGACGTCATAATTACGGCGTGCGATCTTTTCCAGCAGACGACGGTAAATTGTGACCAATGCCCAGAGCGCCGGCTGGCAGTCCTCGTCAATCATCGGAATCAACAAATCCGCCGAGCGGTAGTATTCACGCGCCCGGTCGGCCTCCATTTTCAACAGTGGCGCAAGTCTGCTCCTCACGTATGCATTCCTCAACTGGTCCGCCGAAATGCCAAATTTCTGCAAATCCTCTTCGGGAAGGTACACCCGTCCTGCCGCAGCGTCTTCCTTAACGTCGCGAATAATATTCGTAAGCTGGAAGGCCACGCCACACCGCTCGGCGAGAAGTTCGGCTTCGGGGTCGCGATAGCCGAAGATGCGAATGGACACCAGCCCCACTACCGACGCCACCCGGTAGCAATACAAATACAGATCGTCGAAAGTGCGGTAGGCCACAGTTTCCGTGGTTGCAGCACTGGCATCTCGTTCGCCATCTTCTCGAAGGTCCATCGCGGTTCCCTGCGCCAACTGGTCGAGCAAGGCAATAGGAATTTGATATCGCCGCTGCGCATCGGTCACCGCGAGCAGCACCGGATCGTCGGTCAGCACTCCCGAGTGTGCCCGATGTAGTGCATCCAGCCACGCGGATAGTTTTTGGCGTCTCTCCCGCAGCGGTAAATTGATATCGTCCGCGATATCATCGCATCTCCACATAAACGCGTATATCGCGCAAAGCGCCCGGCGTTTGGAGCGAGGCAGCAGCAGGAACGCGTAATAAAAGTTTTTAGCTGACGCGCGGGTGATGCGGCGACAAACCGAGTAGGCCACGGCAAGCTGAGGTTCTGATGGGGAAATATGCATGTGCGCTGGTTGGGCCGCGGTGTTCACAAATACCTCCCCAGCGCGGCACGAGCTACCAGCGCGAGTTTTCGACGCTTGGATATCGCCGGACGCCGCCCCAGCACCGCGTAATCCTGACGGGCGATAGCGTCGAGAATCTTCATCCCGCCACGGCTGAATAATTCCAGATCAACTGCCAGTTCCCGGTCTACTTTTCCCACCAGCGGCAGCCCACGGGCAAACCATTCCCGCGCTCGTTCAACTTCAAATTTCATCATCGTGCGAAAGGCAGGACTGTTATTCTTGCGCGCAATGTCCTCCTCGCTTACCCCGAATCGATCGAAGTCTTCAAGCGGGAGATAGATGCGGCTTTTCTCGTAATCGCAGCTCACATCCTGCCAGAAATTCGCCAGCTGCAATGCCGTGCAGGTGTAATCGGAAAGCGCTTGCCGTTCGGCATCGCGATATCCGCACAAATATAGAACCAAATGTCCTACGGGATTTGCGGAATTGCGGCAGTAACCCAGCAGATCTTCAAAACTCCGATAACGCTGGATGATTTGATCCTGGCGGAATGCAGACAACAGCGCGGCGAACGGCTGCTTGGGGATATCGAACTCCAGCACGCTTTCCCGGAGCGCTACGAACACGGGATGCCGCGGATTTCCGTGATAACACGCCTCCAGCTCGCTCTCCCACTGGTCCAGCAGTTGCCGGGAAAGGTCGCGATCGCCTACTTCATCACCGAGGTCATCTGAAATTCGGCAATATGCGTAAACGTTGAAGAAGTGCTGCCGCAGCCGTTCAGGCAGAAACCAGCTTGCCACCGAAAAGTTCTCGTAATGCGAGCGCGCCAGGCGACGGCAATATTGCTGGGCTTCGATGAGCGACGGCGCTTTTGCCGGGATAGCGTATTCCGGAGGCAGGCGTGACCATCCTGCCGACGCATCAGACTGCGCAGCATGGACCTCCGCGTCACTGGAAATGGATGGCATGGTCTTCACCGCAAATCACAGCCCCAGCAGCGTTCTCTCGAAATGGCTGGGCTCAATCGCCGGGGATAATTGCGGTTTTTATATCGCCATTGCGATCAAGCATGTGGTGAAGCACTTGTTGCAATCGCGAAAGTGGCGCCTCGCCGGTAATGTAGTCGGTAGGCCGGATCTTCTTCTCCGTGATCAGCGCAAATGCTTTTCGCACTGTTTCCGGAGTGTGATGGAACGTTGCCTTGAGCGTGATCTCGGAGTAATGCAAGCGGTCGGTATCGAGCTGGACCTTGCTGCCGCTGGCGCAACCTCCAAAAAAGTTGACGGTGCCGCCCTTGCGAACCATCTCAATTGCCCATTGCCAGGCTTCGGGACGGCCTACCGCTTCGATCACCACGTCCCCGCCGCGCTTCCCCCGGGAAAGCATCCGTACCGCATCAATCGGATCCTCGACCTGCGTAATCTGCACTACATCGTGAGCGCCCATATTCCGCGCGGCCGTTACTTGCGAATCGCGCTTTACCACCGCGACCACGTGGCATCCAATAGCTTTCGCGACCTGCACAAACATCAGGCCAATCGGGCCGCCACCGATAACCACCACCGTATCTCCAATTTCGACGCCGGTTTCGTGCAGCCCACGGAGGACACAGGCCAGGGGCTCAACCATCGCCGCGTCTTCGTAGCTCACTGTCGAAGGAATTGCCAGCATATTCATTTCGACAATGCGCTTCGGAATTCGTATGTACTCAGCGTAGGCGCCATTGTTAAACAACAGGTCTTCGCAAAGGTTGGGCTGATGTTTGGAGCAGTAAAAGCACATTTGGCATGGTGCGGAGTTCAGCGCCACAACCCGATCGCCTTTCTTGAACCCTCGCACCCCCGGACCTACTTCCTCGATGAAGCCTGCCAATTCATGGCCAAACAGTGCCGGAGGCACGATCATCCGCGCGTGATAGCCACGCTGGTAAACCTTCACGTCAGTGCCGCAGGTTAGCGCGACCTGCACCTTGATCAGGACTTCACCATCCCCCAACTGGGGGATGGGAACACGTTCGATTCTTACATCCTCTTCGCCGTAGAGGACTGCCGCCGTCATCTCGCCGTTCACGTCTTGCTTCCTTCCCCGCCGTTCCATCGGCTGCGCGGCTGAATTACAACTTTCATCGAATCCGGTTGAGGGCTCGCCGCTAATTGCAATGCTTCCACACTGCTCGCCAACGGAAAGCGGTGGCTGATCAGCCGCTCAAAATTCATCTCCCGTCCCATCACAAACCGGACCGCCTCGTCCTGCAATTCGACAGAAGCGCTATAGGATCCGAGCAGCGTCTTCTCCTCGACGCATATCTCCGCCGGATCTATTGTTGATTCTCCGTGCACGGTTTGAGCAAACAACAGAACGCGCCCGCCAGGGCGAATTGCTTCCAGCGCCGGCCGTATCAGTGCATTGCCGGCAACCGTCAGAATGGCTGCATCCGCGCCGCGTCCAGCAGTGCGCTGGCGAATCGTTTTCACAACGTCGCTCTTCGATGCGTCGATTACGTCGTTTATGCCAAACTCTTTAGATATTGTAAGCCTCTGCTGAAACAAATCGGAAGTGACCACGGTTGCGCCTGCGCGCTGCGCCAGCACGGCCAAAATGATGCCGATTGGACCTTGTCCTATGACGAGGACGGTTTCTCCCCCTGAAAGCCCAAGCCTTTCAATTCCCTTCATGCAGGTGTTCACCGGCTCGACGAAGCACGCCTGTTCGAACGACACGTCATCGGGAATCAGGACCGTTCCGCGTTGAACAATCCAATCCATGACGCGAACGTATTCGGCAAAACCACCGCCTGAGGGCTCAAACCCGGCCGTGCATCCCACCTGTTTATAGCTCTCGCACTGCGCAAACGTTCTGTGCGCGCAGTAGTAACAGTTGCCGCAGGGAATGTGATGAAAAACAACGACCCTGTCTCCGACCGAAAAATTTTCCACGCCCTCGCCAACGGCGAAGACCACGCCAGAAGTCTCGTGCCCGAAGATGCGCGGTGCGGAATGGGAGCCCGTGGCAATCTTTTTCAGATCAGTTCCGCAGATTCCGCAAGTGTGCACTTTCAGGAGCAGCTCGCCGACACCG
>JAFAWN010000338.1 GCA_019241735.1 Terriglobales bacterium | reverse complement strand
ATTATTTCTCTCTATGCCTCCTGCTGAAGATGACTCCTGCATTAGAGCGCGACGGATCATGGTGGACTCGCAGCTGCGCTCGCGAGGTATCACCGATAGGCGAGTTTTAGACGCCATGGGGCAAGTCCCGCGTCAGGAATTCGTTGGCGCCGCGTACGCTTTGCAAGCATATGAAGATCATCCCCTTCCCATCGGCGAGGAGCAAACTATTTCGCAGCCCTTCGTAGTAGCTCTCATGCTGGAGCTGCTTCAGCCGGCCCCTTCAGACATCTCATTGGAAATTGGAACCGGGTCAGGCTATGTGACTGCGTTGCTCGCGCAATTGACTCGGCAGGTTTACTCCATTGAAAGGCATGAATTGCTGGCGCGACAGGCCGAGACCAGGCTTCACCACTTTGGTTATCAGAATGCGGAGGTGCGAATAGGAGACGGAATCGCGGGGCTTCCTGAAAGAGCTCCTTACGATGTCATCATGGTGTCTGCCGCCGCCAGCCAGATCCCTCCCGCTCTAGTCAGCCAGTTGGCCGAGAATGGCCGCCTGGTTGTTCCCGTAGGAACTCCTGAGACGCAGGAGTTGCACTTAATTCGCAAGCGAGACGGCAAGCCGGAGATTGAAATTTTCGGCGCTTGCCGGTTTGTCCCGCTGGTCGGCGGATGAGACGGCGGTTCAACCTTCGACGGTTCTGATGTTGCTACACTAGGGTTGAGTAATGCGAATTGATCGAGGAGTGTTAACGCGCCGGGAGTTTGTGGCGGGGGCATCAGCACTTGCGGTGACCGCTGCGTTGGCCGCCGGGGCTGACGCTTTGCTCTTCGAGCCGAACCGCCCCATGGTCAACCGCGTCGAAATCCGCCTGGCGCGGTTACCAGAAGCTTTCGAGGGCATTACCATCGCTCAATTAAGTGACTTCCATTATGATCCTGAGTTTTCCATCCATCCCATTCGCTCCAGTATTGAAACCGTAAATCAAATGCGGCCCGATCTGATCGTTTTGACTGGGGATTTTGTTACTGCTCCGTTTGGCCACAAACGTCACCGCTCCGCAAGGGCAAAAAGGGCAGCCCGCGCTGCCGAACCTTGTGTGTCTCTGTTTTTGAGTCATCTGCAGGCGCCGTTGGGAATGCTGGCAGTGCTGGGAAATCATGATGGCAATACCGACCCCGATTTCATTACCGAGGTTCTTCAAGGTCATGGCATCAAAGTTCTACAAAATACAGCAATGCCGTTGGAGCGCGGCGGTGCGCGGCTCTGGATGTGCGGCGCGGACACTTATCCTGACCGCGGAGATGTAGGCCAAGCGGTGCAAGACGTCCCAAAAAATGAACCCGCGATTTTGCTGGTCCATGAGCCCGACGTCGCCGACGTAGCTGCGGGTTATCCAATTGACCTGCAGCTTTCCGGGCACTCGCATGGCGGCCAGGTGCGTTTTCCGGCCATAGGCGCTCCATATCTACCGCCATTGGGACGCAAATATCCCTGGGGGCTGCGGCGGGTGGGTCCGTTGACCCTTTACACCAATATCGGGATCGGAACTTTGAACATTCCGGTGCGTTGGAATTGCCCGCCAGAGATCAGCTTCTTTACTTTGCGGCGAGCGGTCGATGCCGCCTGAAGTAGCAAACGCCCGCACGACTTCAGCCCGGTAACCTTTATGCACATCCTTCATATTGTCGGCGCTCGCCCGAACTTCATGAAAGCTGCGCCGGTCATGCGTGCACTGCAGCAACGAGGGACGAAGCAAACTCTGGTCCACACCGGCCAGCACTACGATGCCAATATGTCGGAAGTTTTTTTTTCTCAGCTACAAATGCCCGCCCCTGACGTGAATCTTGAGGTTGGTTCCGGGAGTCATGCGCGGCAGACTGCCGAAATCATGACCCGCCTCGAATCTGTTGTTCTAGAGCGAAAGCCGGACGTCGTGGCTGTCTATGGAGACGTGAATTCCACGCTGGCGGGTGCGCTCGTATGTGCGAAGCTGCTCGTTCCCGCTGCCCACATCGAGGCCGGACTGCGTTCCTTCGACCGCACCATGCCGGAAGAAATAAACCGCGTCGTCACCGACCGGTTGTCGGATTGGCTGTTCACCCCCTCGGAAGATGCCGGCACTAATCTCCAGCAGGAGGGAGTTGCCGAAGACAAAATATTCTTGGTTGGCAACGTCATGATTGACTCCCTGCTACGCTTGCTGCCCCTGGCTGCGAAAACGGACTCGCCAGTTCCGGCCGAACGTTATGCCCTCGTAACATTGCATCGGCCCGCCAACGTGGATAGCGGCAATGCCTTGGGGAGCATTCTTGAAGAACTCCTCCAGTTGAGCGCACAGCTGACAGTAGTCTTCCCGGTGCATCCTCGAACCCGGCAGCGCATCTCTGACTTGGGAATGGATCTGGGCCGACTTCATTTGCTCGATCCACTTCCGTACATGGAATTCCTCGCCCTCGAGCAGCGTGCGGCAGTTGTGATCACGGATTCGGGCGGGGTGCAGGAGGAGACCACTTACCTGCGCGTTCCGTGTCTAACCCTCCGCGCCAACACGGAGCGTCCGGTAACCGTTACCCAGGGAACCAATGTAGTCGTCGGCAATGACCGGGAGAAACTCCGCCTGGAGTTGGGGAAAATCCTTGATGGTAACTTCAAGGCGGGTCAACCCCCGCCGTTATGGGACGGCCATGCCGCAGAACGGATTGCCGAGGTGCTATGCAAATGACGTTCAAGTGTTTCGGAGGCGCTCGCAAAGCAACCGCATGATCTTCTCACCACTCTAATGTTCAACCGACGATCTTCAATGTACTACCGGGACTTGCCCCAGCATCCGGCGAAGGTATAAGACGTTTATCAAAACTTATGATCATGAAAAGATTCCCCTCCCTTCCGAATTATTTTTTCGACCGCTGCCGCGGGATGAGCGCCTCGGCAGCCATTTTGACAGCTGGCTTGTTGATGGGTGCTGCAATCCTGGCCAACGCGCAAGATGTGTCCACCTACCACAATGACGTCGGACGGACGGGCCAAAATCTCAACGAAACTCTCCTCACTACCAGTAATGTGAATTCCACTTCGTTCGGAAGATTATTCACGCTGGCTACGGACGGGAAGGTCGATGCCCAGCCCCTTTACGTTTCCGGAGTATCAATTCCCGGCGCAGGGACCCACAACCTTTTAATCGTGGTAAGCGAGCATGACACTGCATACGCGTTTGACGCAGACACTGGAGCTGTAATCTGGCAGGTTTCCGCTCTGAAATCCGGCGAAAGTCCGTCTGACGACCGGGGATGTGGCCAGGTTACCCCGGAAATTGGCATCACTTCGACTCCAACCATCGATCGCACGCGCGGCCTGCATGGAGCGATTTATCTGGTGGCCATGTCGAAGGACAGCTCAGGAAACTACTTCCAGAGGCTGCATGCGCTCGACTTGACCACCGGCGCTGAATTGTTCTCTGGACCGGTGACCATTACTGCGACGTATCCGGGTAGTGGCGCCAATAGCTCGGGCGGTTTCGTTATATTCGATCCCAAACAATACAAGGAACGCGCAGGGCTGCTTTTGCTTAACGGCATCGTTTATACGGCTTGGGCGTCTCACTGTGACAACGGCCCTTACACCGGATGGGTTATGGGCTACAACGCGAATACTTTGGCGCAGACGACGGTTTTGAATGTCGTGCCGAACGGAAACGAAGGCGCCATATGGATGGCGGGAGCCGGACTTGCCGCAGACAGCGGCAACAACATTTATTTTTTGGACGCGAACGGGAATTTCGATACCACCCTGAATTCCAACGGCTTCCCCGCGAACGGGGACTATGGGAATGCGTTCCTGAAACTTTCAACTTCCGGTGGCCTTGCAGTAGCCGATTATTTTGAGATGGACAACACTGTTTCCGAATCCGGCAGTGATACCGATCTAGGATCTGGCGGTGCGCTGCTGGTGCCGGATCAAAACGACGGCACAGGGCATACCTGGCATCTGGCGGTTGGTGCAGGGAAGGACACGAACTTATATCTCGTAAACCGCGATGCAATGGGAAAATTTAATGCCGGGAACAATAACAACATTTACCAGGAACTCCCGGGTTCTTTGCCCGGCGGGATTTGGTCCATGCCGGCGTACTTTAACAACCGAATCTTTTACGGACCGGTAGGGAATCCGATTCTCGCTTTCCAGTTTACAAATGCCAAATTGTCGGCAAACCCGGTGGCGCAGACCGCCAACAATTTTGGCTATCCTGGGGCGACGCCAAGCATTTCTGCGAACGGTTCGAGCAACGGAATTGTGTGGGCGGCGGAGAACTCATCTCCAGCAACCTTGCATGCCTATGACGCCAGCGACCTCCACGAACTTTACAACAGCAATCAAGCGGCTGGCGGGCGTGACCACTTCGGCAATGGCAACAAATTCGTCACCCCCATGATTGCCAACGGGAAAGTTTATGTAGGGACAACGAACAGCGTCGGTGTCTTCGGGCTGTTGACTGGCCAGGTCGCAACCCCGACCTTTGCTCCGCGTGCGGGCCTGTATAAATTGCCGGTGAAGGTCGCGATCACGGACTCGAATTCCAAGGCCAAGATTTACTACACGACCAATGGCAGCACACCCACAGTTTCCTCAACTCTTTACACTGGCCGTATCGCGCTGAATGCAACCACCACTCTCCGGGCCATCGCTGTGGTTGGAGGAAGCAGCAGCGCGGTCGCCACGGGGACTTTCACCTTCCAGGTGGCTGCCCCGCAATTCAGTCCTAATCCTGGCCGCTTCAGCTCTCCACAATCCGTCACCATAAAAGAATTCACTCCCGGGGCTACGATTCATTACACAACCGATGGAAGTGTTCCGACATCTTCCTCGCCGGTGTACAACGGGCCGATCTCCGTCAATTCGACAACGACGATTCAGGCTATCGGGATCGAGACCGGATACAACAGCAGTGTGGTAAGCAAAGCCCGCTACATCATTGGGCCCTAAGCGTCTGCTATCGCTCGGTGAAGTGACAATTCGGCGTTTCCAGGCTTTTTAGGTCTGGCGTCGCTGGCCTTTTTTGGCTAGGTTCAGAAGGAAAACCCCTATCCATTGCATTCAAAGCCTTTTTGGGCGGCCTCTTGCCCATTGCATTCCCCTAGGATTTAAAACGTGGCCTACTACGAAAGTGCCATATACGGCCGATTACGGGCGATGTATAAAACACCAGGCCCTAAAGACTCTCCTGGTGGTTCAGATCCTCTATGCATAACCTTTTGCCCGGCAGTTACCGAAGTTCCGTCCGTAACCCATTATTTCGTCTCGCCTTCCTAGTTGCAATTTTCAGTCTGATATATCTCCGACCGGCGAGCTCGCAGGACGTGCCCACCTACCATAACGATCAAGCCCGCACCGGCTTGAATCCAAACGAAACGATTCTGACGCCTAACAACGTCAAGGTGGGCTATTTCGGCAGGCTATTCACTATTCCCGTAGATGGAAAAGTTGATGCGCAGCCACTTTATGCATCCGCGGTCGCGATTCCGGGAGGGGGCGTTCACAACATCCTGATAGTTGTCACCGAGCATGACAGCGCATATGCGTTCGACGCCGACACCGGAAGCGTTATATGGCAAACCTCGGTGGTGAAG
>JAFAWN010000305.1 GCA_019241735.1 Terriglobales bacterium | reverse complement strand
CAGGAATGGACGTGAAGCCGTTGCTCTGGCGACAAGCCAGAAATTTGATCTCGCCTTCATGGACATTCAAATGCCTGAAATGGATGGCTTGGCCGCAACCAGGGCGATTCGTGCCCGAGAACAATCTGAGGGCACTCACCTGCCCATTTATGCGATGACGGCTCACGCCATGAAAGGCGATCGCGAACGCTGCCTGGAGTCTGGAATGGATGGTTACCTTACAAAGCCAATCAGCTTTGCCGATGTCGAAAATACTTTGCTGAATAAGAATGCTTTGCCCGTCAGGATTGAGAGTAATCCCGGCTCCGCTGCGTGGAACAAGTCCGAAATCGTAAGCCGCCTTGGAGGGGACGAAGACCTGTTAGATCAACTTATTCGCATCTTTATCGAAGAATCGCCTAATTTGATGAAAACTCTTCGGCAGTCAATCTCTTCGGCCGATTCCCACGGCATGATGCGGGCCGCCCACACATTAAAAGGAGAGATTGGCTGCCTGGGGGGAGACCGTCTGGTTTCGCTTGCCCAGCAACTTGAAACCATAGGGGAAAGAAAAGACTTGGATGGAGCGGCAACAGTTTTTGAAAACTTACAACGAGAATTGGAAGCTTTCACTCTGATGTTAGAACAAGAAAGTTACAGGCCGCACACCTTATTGATTTAGTGCGGCGATGCCAGGCTGCCCGCGATCAAACTTCTCCTTTCTTTGCCCTCTTGTTTGGCTTAAAGCGGTTTCCGGTCCTGAACCTGAAGAACCTATGGCCGGGGTGACGGCGATTCTGAGCCTTAACTTTCGCTTAACGAACTGTCCTGGAGATCGTCAAAGATAACGGATAAGATTATGCGAGTGGTCCTGGATATTTTCGCGCAAATCTTCCGTACTCTGTGGGCGCACAAGCTGCGATCCTTCCTTACCATGTTCGGCGTGGCTTGGGGGGTGGGATCACTACTGCTACTGGTTGGGTTGGGCGAGGGATTCCGTTCGGGAAACAAGCGCGCCCTGGCAGAATATGGGGAAGATATTATGTTTATCTTTCCCGGCCGCGCTCCGGTGGTCGCCGGCAGCATGAACTCCGCCCGGACTTATCTGCTCAACTATCAGGACTATCTTGACATCCGCAAGGAAGCTCCCCATGTCCGCAATGCCGCGCCGCTGCTTTCCCGCGACGACGTGCGCGCGGTCAGCGAATTCGCCAGCGCCAACGGGCAGATTGCCGGCGTCGAGCCTCAATACAACCAGATTCGATACCTCCCGCTTAAGCAAGGACGCTGGTTCAATCAGTTGGATGACAGCCAAAAGCGCAACGTGATCGTCCTTGGCGACGAACTGACCAGAAACCTCTTTCCGGGACGCCCGGTGCTTGGTTCCACCATCGTGCTCAACGGCATCCGATTTGAAGTTATTGGCACGGTAAAGCGGATCGGGCGTGGTGACGACAACCTCACGAACATGCGCGGCTACATCCCGTTCCAGGTGATGGCCACTTTTTTTCCGCTGAAAGGGGAGAATCACCAGAATTCAATCTCTCTGATTAATTATCAGCCTCGGGTGCCAGCGGAACACATGCTGGCGAGGGAAGAGGTCCACAAGATCGTCGCCCGCAATCACGGTTTCGATTATCACGACGAGGACGCGTTCGAAAACCTCGACACCATCGAGCAGGCAGAGATGCTGGGCAAGATCTTCGATGCCATGAATATGTTCTTGGGGACCGTAGGAATCGTAACCCTGACGCTGGGCGCCATTGGCGTTATCAACATCATGCTGATAGCAGTGAGCGAGCGTACCCGGGAGATCGGACTGCGCAAAGCCCTCGGCGCTACTAATCGCAATATCCTAGCCCAGTTTTTTCTTGAGGGAGTACTTCTGACTTTATTCAGCGGGTTGATAGGTATGGCGCTGGCTGGCGGGTTCATGGCGCTCCTCGGAACACAACAGGGGCCACCGGGATTCGATCCACCCAAACTTGTCCCCGCGACTGCGATTCTGGCGATAAGCAGTTTGACGATAGCGGGAATGATTGCCGGTCTTTATCCCGCGCGCAAAGCCGCAATGCTGCAACCGGTAGAAGCATTGCGTCAGGAATAGAAGCAGGACCAACGATGCTGGGACCTTTACTCCATGAAGCCTACGCCGCCATGCAACACAATCGCCGCCGCACTACGCTCACCATGCTCGGCATGGCTTGGGGAATTGCTACGGTTGTTTTGCTGCTCGCTTACGGCAATGGTTTCGGACGCGCCTGCGCCAACATTTTTGCGAATTTCGGTACCAGGCTGATGATCATGGTGCCCGGCCGCTCATCGATGCAGGCCGGCGGCCAAAAGGCCGGAACTCCCGTGCGTTTTACGCTCGAGGACATCGACACTCTCACTACCAACATTCCTCAGATCAGCCAGATCACCCCCGAAGCAGATAAGCAGGCCAACGTCCAATACGAGACCCGGACGTTCAACTTCAACGTCACCGGCAATTATCCCAATGTCTTTTCCATCCGCGCGCTCAAATTGGGTCTCGGACGCTTTTACAATGCCGAAGACGAGATTCAGCATGCGCGCGTGGCCGTCATCGGCTCCGAGGCCAAGGAAAAGCTTTTCTCCGGGCGTAGTGCGTTAGGGGAACGTATCCGCATTAATGGCCTCAGTGTTGAAGTTATCGGTGTTTTACTTCCGAAAATGCAGGCAGGCGACGACAACATCAACCGGGTCGTCTATATCCCTTTCACCACGATGAGCGACATCAAAGATACTCACTACCTCGACTCCATCTGGTTTAACTATGAGACCCCGGCGTATGAGAGTCTGGAACAGTCCGTCCGCGGGGTGATGGCGATTGAACACAAGTTCAACCCGTCCGACCGCCGCGCCATGATGGTGTTCAACCTCATGGAACAGGTCCACATGTTCGAGCTTATTACACTGGGCCTGACAATCCTGCTGGGTTTCATCGGCACCCTCACGCTGGGCATCGGCGGGGTCGGTCTCATGAATATTATGCTGGTCGCGGTAACCCAGCGAACCCGCGAGATCGGAGTGGAAAAGGCCCTGGGCGCGCGCCGGAAACATATCCTTTTCCAGTTCCTTGCCGAATCTCTTGCCATCACTTTCGCCGGCGGAGTCCTGGGAATCATTCTGGCGTATGCAGTTTCACTCTCCGTCGGGCGAGTGACCCTGTACAGCGCTATGGCCAAGAATGCAGAAGGCGGCGATGTCCGCCTGATCATTGCTCCGACCACACTGATTGTGGCTACGCTCATACTTGGCGCGGTAGGCTTGATCAGCGGTATGGTGCCTGCCATCCGCGCCTCGCGCCTCGACCCGATTGAAGCACTGCGATACGAATGAGTTCCAGGAAGAATGAGCTTCAGGAACTGCGCGTTGGATTTAGTTTTCGCAATTGCGCTCTCAACTCTATTCGTAGTTGCCATAAAGGATATTTCCATGTTGAGCGAACGACTCCATCCCTGGACAAGACTGGTTCAGCTAGTCAGATGGCCGGTTCCAGTTACAGATAAACATTAGCGCTTACCTGAATCTGGATGCCGCCACCGGC
>JAFAWN010000147.1 GCA_019241735.1 Terriglobales bacterium | reverse complement strand
GCGCATCCACCGGTCAAATCTGGTGGGAATGGGCGTGCTTCCCTTGCAATTCCTGCCCGAAGAGAACGCGCAATCCTTGGGCTTGACCGGAGAAGAGACGTACGAGATTAACGGAGTCGCTGATTTGGCGTCGAACTTCACGCCGGGAAAACGGCTTACCGTCTGTTCTACTGCCAATGGAACCACCTGCCAGTTCAGCACCTTGTTACGAATCGATACGCCACAGGAGTTGCAATACTACGCCAACGGCGGAATTCTCCAGTATGTGCTCCGGCAATTGCTTGCGGGGAAACCAAAAGCCCAAGAGGTTAGCGTGTAACGCGGCGGGTGCCAATCACGTCGCTGTTATAATCAAGAATTGTCCCGCATGACCGGCAACCTCAAGGCTTCCAAACCCAGGATACGTTCCACTACAGTTCTATGTGTTCGACGTGACGGCGCGGTGGTCATGGCCGGAGACGGCCAGGTCACCCTTGGTGAAAGCGTCATTAAGCATTCCGCGAGAAAGATACGCCGCCTCTATCAGGACAAAATCCTCGCGGGTTTTGCGGGCTCGACCGCAGACGCGTTCACCCTTTTCAGCCGGTTCGAGGCTAAGCTTGAGCAGTATCACGGAAACGTCGGCCGCGCCGCGGTGGAGCTGGCGAAAGACTGGCGGACGGATAAATTCTTGCGTCATCTTGAGGCCCTGCTGCTGGTTTCCGACAAGGAGCAGACATTTCTGCTCAGCGGCCAGGGCGACGTAATCGAACCCGATGGGGGAATTGCAGCCATTGGAAGCGGCGGCCCTTATGCGCAGGCCGCGGCGCAGGCGCTGGCGTTGCATACGCAGCTGCCCGCACTCCAGATTGCGGAAGAAGCAATGAAGATTGCGGCTAAAATGTGCATCTATACCAACGAGAAAGTAACGCTCGAAGAACTGTAGAGACGCCCCGTCAATTATGGCTATCTATCTACCGGGAACCGCCGAAGACGAACAGATCGCGCTCGACGAGCTCACGCCGCGCGAAATAGTCGCGGAACTGGACAAGCACGTCGTCGGCCAGAATGCGGCAAAACGCGCGGTGGCGATTGCCTTACGAAACCGCATGCGGCGGCAGAAGCTGACGCCCGAGCTGGCCGAGGAAGTCATTCCGAAAAACATCATCATGATCGGACCGACGGGTGTCGGTAAAACCGAAATTGCGCGTCGCCTGGCCAAGCTCGCGGATTCCCCATTCCTGAAAGTAGAGGCGTCAAAATTCACCGAGGTCGGCTACGTTGGCCGCGACGTCGAGTCGATGATCCGCGATCTCGTGGAAATCGCAATCGAGATGGTGCGTGAGGAAAAGTTGGAAGATGTCGCCGACAAAGCCGAACTTAACGCCGAAGAACGATTGCTGGATATCCTTTTGCCACCGCCGGCTGCGCCACGGCCTTCGGAATCAACTACGGGTGGACTGATTCTTGAGGGAACAACCGCGGCGGCATCCTCCGCGGATTCGCAAGGCCGCACGCGGGAAAAACTGCGCCAGCAATTAAGGGAAGGCAAACTCGACGAGCGCATGGTTGAAATCGATGTGCGTGAGCGGAATGTGCCGTCGTTTGAAATCATCTCCAATCAAGGCGTGGAGGAGATGGACGTCAATATCAAAGATATGCTGCCGAATATTTTCGGGCAGCGTACCAAGAAGCGCAAAATGAAGGTCAATGAAGCATTGGATTATCTGATCCAGGAAGAAGAGCAGCGCCTCATCGACATGGATCAGGTCACACGGACCGCAATTGACCGGGTCGAGGATTCAGGAATCATCTTTCTCGATGAGATAGACAAGATCGCAGGGCGCGAAAGCGGCCATGGGCCCGACGTTTCCCGCGAAGGCGTGCAACGCGACATTCTGCCCATCGTCGAGGGAACAACCGTCAACACCCGGTATGGAATGGTCCGCACCGATCACATTTTGTTTGTGGCGGCAGGCGCCTTCCATGTTTCCAAACCCAGCGATCTGATCCCCGAACTACAGGGTCGTTTCCCCATCCGCGTGGAGCTGCAGTCGCTCACCATGGGAGACTTTATTCGCATCCTGACCGAGCCAAAATCTTCGCTGGTCCGGCAGTACACCGCGCTGCTTGAAACTGAAGGTATTAAACTCGAGTTCAGCCCTGAGGCGCTGGAAGAAATTGCCCGTTTCGCGTTTCGCGTCAATGAGGGGACAGAAAACATTGGCGCGCGCCGGCTGCACACCATCATGGAACGAGTGCTCGATGAGATCAGCTTTGATGCCCCGGAGAAAAAAGGCCAGCAGGTGATGATTGACGCCGACTACGTTCGCCGTATGCTCACCGACATCGTGAAAGATCAGGACCTCTCGCGCTACATTTTATGATTTGCAGCTAATCTGTTTCGCTCATGAAGCGAGCGCTCTCGAAGCATCTCTTCGCTATGCTGCTTTCCGCAGTTCTTGCGGGCTGCGCCAGTCCCGGCATCCCGCAGCCTCCGTCGTTGGAGTTGCCCAAGCCAGTCACAGACTTGACCGCTGTGCGCCGCAACGACAAAGTATATCTGTCATGGACGGTGCCAACCCAAACCACCGATGGCAAAAGGATCCGGCGGGCCGGGTTGACGCGAATTTGCCGCACCTCCGGCGCCGCAATGAAATCCTGCCAGAGCGTGGATGAACTCCGAACACTGGTGGCTCCGTCTGCTTCCGCTGTTCCTGGTCGTGCAGATTACACCTATGTCCTTCCTCCTGCTCTTCTAAGTGATGATCCCGCGGCGCGCATCACTTATGCAGTTTCGGTCGAAAATTCCAGGGGCCGCAGCGCAGGGCTTTCCAATCAGGCCTCCGTACTGGCAGTACGGGCTTTGCCTCCGCCAGAGGATCTGGCCGCAAAGGTTACTGCTGATGGAATTGTGCTTAGCTGGAAGAATACAGTGACTGTAGTCCACCGCCCGGGATTGACGGACGTGGTTAGGATTTTCCGCCGCGACGAATCTAGCCAGGTTGAGAGCGTGGCCGGAGAGGCCCCGCTCGACGCGCCCACCACTTTTACTGATCGAAACTTCGAATGGGAGAAAGCATATTCCTATCGCGCGGCGGTAGTTACGACGCTGAGCCAGCCAGCGCCGGCCGGCAGCGGCAGCCTGGAGATGGAAGGTGAGCAGACGCTTCCGCTCACGATTGTTGCCCATGACATCTTCCCCCCCGCTGTGCCCGCTGGGCTACAGGCGGTTTTCTCCGGCGCGGAACAGGGGCGATACATAGATTTGATCTGGTCTCCTGATGCCGATGCCGACTTGGCTGGATACAACGTCTACCGCCGCGAAGAAAACGGCGCTCCGCAGAGAATAAATTCGGCGATCGTGCAAACTCCGGCATTTCGAGATACGGACGTCTCTTCCGGAAAGAAATACTTCTATTCAGTTTCAGCGGTTGACGTGCGTGGGAATGAGAGCGCGCGCTCGGAGGAAGCCAGCGAAGTCACTCCGTGACGCATTTCTGCGGGGGGAAGGCATCCGCACGCCCTGACTACGAGCTCACAGCCTGCGTGGGCTTCAGCGTCCCACGCCTCTATCCATTGCCGCATTTGCCAGAGCGTCCGCTTCCTCATTCTTTCCGCGCAGCACATGAGAAACCGAAAACCACTCCAATTTTGCGATCAACTCTTTTGCCCGCGCGTGAAGGTCACGCAGCGCAAG
>JAFAWN010000046.1 GCA_019241735.1 Terriglobales bacterium | reverse complement strand
TGTCACCGCGGCAGGGCAAGTCACCGAAAACCGTCCCGCGCTTGCCCCGATGGGTCTGGCCATGGATTCAGCGGGGAAATTTTTGTTCGTCGCCAATCAAGGAAGCTTTGACCTGAGCGAGCCGGGCTCGATTTCCGTGTTCTCGGTAAACGGCGCAACCCTCACCGAAATCGCGGGATCCCCGTTTCTGGATGAATCCGTATCCGCTACGCAGGGTAGCGGGCCGGTTGCCTTGGCAGTGAATCCGGCCGGCGGCACACTCTATGCCGCCAACCAGTTCACTGGCACGGTGTCAGAATTTTCTATTGACCCAAATTCAGGAGCACTCACGCTGCTTAGCGCATTGGATCAGGGCGTGGGTTCGTCGCCCAGCGGCCTGCTGGCGGTAAAAACTTCTTCTGCCAGCTTTCTATATGTAATGAACACGGGGTCGAACAATATTACCGCCTTCACCATCAACGGCGATGGCAGTTTGACCGGCATAGATACCTTCCCCGCCGGCACTGGTCCCGTGGCCGCCGCGACTGACTCCGGCGGAAACTATCTCTTCGTTGCGGATAAGAATTCCAATCAGGTTTCGCAGTACAAAATTAGCAGCACCACTGGGTTTCTGACCGCCAATTCCCCGGCAGCGATCTCCACCGGCGCCACACCCGTCGCTCTGGCAGTCCGGTCCGGAACCTCGGGCATCACCAGCACTGGAGGAACAACAGAATTCCTGTATGTGGTAAATATGGCCTCAGGCACCGTCTCCATCTTCAGCTTTGATTCAACCACGGGAGTGCTGGGGCAGGTTGGTTCCCCAGTCAGCACGTTCGGGCAGCCTTCGGCCATTGCAATTAGGTAGGCCCGTCAGGTTGGAACTTTGAGAATCAGATAGCCTCCCGCCAACGCAAAGATCAAGTCCGGTGACCACGCGGCCACAATCGGTGGAAGCTGGCTGATGTTGCCCATCGCTTCAAACAGCCCGGATACAGTCCAATACACCAGGGCAATACCGACGGCAATCGCCACGCCAGTTGCAGCCCCGCGCTTTCCCGCCGACAGTGCAAATGGGATGGCTAGCACCGCCATCACCAGGCTGATAACCGGATAAGAAAACTTCTTCTGGAGCTGAACCCGAAGCCTGACCACCTCGAATCCGCTCTGTTGCAGGTCGTGAATGTATCGGCCAAGCTCCTGATAGTTCATCTCCGAAGATTGCTTCACTTCTTTCTTGAAATAAATTGGGGGTTCGCTCATGGCGGCGAATGTTGCCACCTCAAAAGTGCGGTAGTTTTCCATTGCAGGGCCCCGCAGCTCTCGCTCCCATCCCTGGGTGCACACCCACCGGCCCAGATTGTTTTCCCAGTGTGCGCGATCGGCGTATATCCGGCGGGAAAGTTGAAATGTCACCGGATCAAACTGGAAAACTGCGAGGCTGCCGAATTGGTCGCGGTCCGGATCGAATAGCTGGTAATAGTAAATGGTGGAGTGCTCTCCGAAAATCCACTTGCGATCCGGGTTGAGGTAGGTTTGGGCGGGCTTACCTTTGATCCGGTTGCGTAGCGCATCTTGACGCTTGTTCGCGTAAGGCAGATAAAACTGGTCGGAAAAAAACAGCCCAGCAGCCAGCAGAGCAGCGGCTATCAACACCGGGACAATAATGCGATAGATACTCGTCCCGGTGGCCTTGATGGCGGTAATCTCACTCGAACGCTGCATCAGGCCCAGCGTAATAAGTACGGCCAGCAGAATGCTCAACGGCGCAATGTTGTAAATGAAGTACGGCGAAACGTTCAACAGATACTCGCCGACTAGCAGCGCCGAAATATGGTTGCGCAGGATGTCGCCCAGCAACTCAAACAGCGTGAACACCAGCAGAAGAACAACAAAAGTTGAGAGAACCAGGCCCAGGTTAACCGCAAAATCCCGCATCACGTAGTCATCGAGGATCATCGGAAAGCGCGCAGCGAAGACCCGTCTGCGCGATGCTGCACGCTGAAACACATCCGCGCCGCGCGTGGCCTGCACCGGGATCGTTTCGGTGCTTCTCGTCCCGCCAAAGACGGACCGCAAAGAAGTAATTTCGAAAGGCCGGCGTTCAGCCAGCCATAACAAGACCGCTCCCGCTAAAGCGAAGATAATATTCGCCAACCAGGCGCCCAAAAATGGAGAGAGCCGTTCCTGTCGTGCAAGCGACACTCCAATCAGCGACGCCGAGTAGTAAGCGAAGACGAGCACGATCGTAAGCACGAAACCGGTTGACTTGCCCCCTTTTTTGGATGACAGGCCAAGCGGGATTCCGACCAAACCGAGAACCAGGCACGCGGTTGCAAGCGCAGACCGGCGATAGAATTCAATCAAGTACCATCGGCCTGTAGCTTGGTCCTGCTGGTGGGCCTGGGTTAGCAGCTCGCGCGTCGTGAGCTGTCCCATTGGCGCAGGTTCGCTCTCCGGCCGGCTCGCATGCGGCACGGGTATGGGAATGTCGGTTTCCTGGAAAGTCGAAATCTGGTAGTGATCCGGCGCGCTGGGATCGGTCTCGTGGGTCGAACCATCAATCAGATGGAGGTGAAGCGTGTCGGGCCCTTCGTTCACCAGAATTCCCTGCTTCGCCAGGGTTATCCGGGGCGCAGCTGGCAGCGTGGTGTCAGCGATAAACACCCCCTTCCAAACTGCCGCGCGGCGAACAATTCTTACGTCTTGCACATAAAGAACAAGTTTCGGAAAGCCTTCATAAAAGACCCGGGGCTGGACCTCGAAAGATGCTTGCGAACCTTTCAGGCTGTCCTGCAAGCGGGCCAAAGCAGCTTCCGACCGGGGCGCCAGATAAAGGCCGTTACCGAGCGCCAGCAGCCAGGCGACTGCTGCAAAGATCAAGACCACTCGCAGGAACGTCCATGCGCCGACACCGCTCGCGCGCATTGCGGTAATTTCGCTGTCAGCCGCCAGGCGACTCAGGCCAATCAATATGCCAACCAGCACCCCCATAGGTATGGTGTAAGTCAGAGCGACTGGAATTGTGAGGAAGAAGATCTCTGCAATGCCAGGCAAAGGCGCGCTATGCCGGGCCACCAGCTCCAGAATTCTTCCCAGATCGCGGGTGAACAACACAAACGTGAAAACAGCCGCGCCGATCAGGGCATGGCCGGTGACTTCGCGCAAAATGTAGCGGGTCAGGATGCGCATGGGTTAGTTGCGGTGGGGCCCAAAGCCAGTTCCCGGCAGCTCCTATGGCTCTTAATTGTCCACTAACGACGATAAAATAAGACTCAGATTGCAGGCGCTGCTTCCACTGAAGTCTAGCATGTGCGATTCCCAGGAAAGGCCGCGAAAATACCGGCGGCAGTGCACATTTCATTTACCTTAAGTCGATGTCCGGCACCGTCCAATCA
>JAFAWN010000143.1 GCA_019241735.1 Terriglobales bacterium | reverse complement strand
GCCTCACGGTATTGGTGATGGCTACTTCAGTGCCGTGGGCCACCTCCGACCCCCAGGGCGCGGTACCTGCTTTTAATCCCGGACCGCCGGCCAAGGGCGTAAAGTTGTCGCCTGTACTCACTCAGGATGAACTCTGGGGCGAAAACGCTCAGTTTCCTTACCAGACCCACGCTTACGACCTCGCAGCAAAGATACCCGTCATTTTGCACCAGCAGCCCTGCTATTGCTACTGCGACCGCATGGGTCACAACAGCCTGCATAGCTGTTTTGAGAGCACCCACGGCGCGAAGTGCCCCATTTGCCTCAAGGAACTTTACTACTCCTACGCGATGAAGCAGAAGGGCAAGACCGCCGCCCAGATCCGCGCTGGGATCCTCGCGGGCGAATGGAAGCAGGTCGATCTGCAAGCCTCCGCCAGCCTGAACTAAGGCCGCTGCTGCGTCCCTCACAGACTGTAATGAATCACATGCTGTCACGTCTCAAATAGGCTCACTACACAGAGCATCATAAGCAGTGCAAGAAGAAATAGCGCGAACGGCTCGTTCAATGCGAACCATCGGATGTGAGACGTGCCCCAAAGAGTTCGGACAATTGCGTTTCGTTCGGTCTGGGTAATCCTGAGTGTTGCCGTGTTGCTTTATTGCGAGTATGTGTTCGACGGCAAGCCGAACAGCGACTCAGAAGACGTGCTGATTATCTTGATGTTGATCCTTTCGTTCCCTGCTGCGTTTGTGGCAGGTGCTATATCCGTTGGGGTTGCGTTTAGCTTTGAACGTTTGCTGCACGCGCCTTTGCATACCAGTCGCCTGGAAATGCTTTTTACGTGGGGTCTGCTCTTCGCGGCTGGGTATCTCCAGTGGTTTAGACTAGTCCCCTATGCATGGTCCAAATGGAAGATTTTCTTGGCGAGAAGTAACTGATCTCAAATTTGCGTACCCTATAATTCCAAGAGTAATCATTTCGAGATGCCATCGCGGGGCCCGGAATCACCGGACGAGAATGGCGGATGCAGCCCGTCGAGTTGTGCGTGTCACAGTAGCGCACTCGGTCATTCCACCTGCACCCTCCCCATGACCCCGGTAAGTTGACGGACGCTTCAAACTGCGTGTAACCTTCCTTTATTAGTCTTGATAATTTTTTTCACGCGGTTTGCCGCATGGAGATTTCCTGAAGTCCGGAACTGAACCAACAGATTAACAAACCGCCACAAGTGACTTACAAAAGGTGACTTACGAAAGCTAATTCCAAAGTTCTCCAGATGGGTAAGGCCGTGGCAAAAAAGCCCGTCCCCGACGACCCGCGTTATGCACAGGCTGTGCAAAACTATGAGGCCGGCATCCGCGCCATGCAGGAACACAAGTTCGAAAAGGCAAAAACCAGTCTGCAAAAGGCCGCTTCCGGACCAAGCAAGGAGCTGGCGGACCGGGCTATGGTCCATCTCAGTGCCTGCAATCAGCAGCTGGAGCGCGGCGCCACGCAATTCAAGACGGCGGAAGAGCATTACGATTACGCAGTGTCGCTTATCAATATCGGCGATTACGTAACCGCCAGGGAGCACCTGAATAAGCTGTCGCAACAGTATCCAAAGAATGACTACGTCGCCTACGGCCTGGCGGCGCTCGATTGCTTGACCGGACACTTGGAGGATGCACTGCGAAGCCTCGATGAGGCCATTCGCCTCAACCCCGGCCTGCGTTTCCAGGCCCGTAACGATTCTGATTTTCAGAACCTTGCTGAAGACCCCCGCTTCACCGAGCTGCTGTATCCCGACCCCGGTACCGAGATGCTCCCTGAGGATCCGAGCGAGAGGTACCAGTAAGACCCCGCCATGCCAGGCGACTCTCTGGCGTCGTTCAGAAATGAGACGATCGTCCGTCGCAGCTTGCGCGTAGTTGCGATTGGAGGCGGCACCGGCCTTTCCACCCTGCTCAAAGGCTTGAAGCGCTACGTACCTGCTCCCGGTCAGCCATTTTCGCCCCCTGCATCGGATCCAGTAATCTCCGAGCTGTGCGCGGTGGTCACCGTCAGTGACGATGGCGGCTCCAGCGGACGTCTCCGCAAGGAGTTCAACATGCTCCCTCCGGGGGACATCCGCAACTGTATTGTTGCCCTCTCCGAGGACGATGCTCTGCTCTCCCGCCTGTTTCAGCATCGTTTCGTCAAAGGCTCCGGGTTGGAAGGCCACAGCTTTGGGAATTTATTTCTGGCCGCGCTTTCTGATCTTACCGGCGACTTCGGCGAAGCCGTACGGCTGTCCTCAGAGATTCTGCTCACTCGCGGCCGCATCTACCCTGCCACGACTTCGAATGTTGAACTAGAGGCGCTGATGGACGATGGCACCCGTGTTCTCGGCGAGACCAAAATCACCGCCAGTAAGGGCCGGATCAAGGAGTTGTCGATTATCCCTGCCGATGCGGCGCCGATGCCGGAGACCCTCGAAGCCATAGCGCGAGCTGACCTGATTACCATAGGCCCGGGCTCTCTGTTCACCAGCCTTATTCCTAATCTTTTGGTACCCGGGGTCACGCAGGCGATTGTGCGGTCAGGGGCAGTAAAAGTATTTATCTGCAATCTGATGACCCAGGCGAATGAGAGCTTGGGGCGGACGGCCGCCGACCATATTCGCGCCCTGGAAAATCATGCGCAGGCGAAACTTTTTGACTACGCACTGATCAACCGCCGTCCTGCGTCAGCGCAGATGCTGGCCAAGTATGCGCAGGAGGGCGCCGCGCAAATCGTGGCTGATCTTGAAGCGATTGAGTCTATGGGCGTGCATCCGGTGCTCGGCGACTACCTCGAGGAAGGCGATGTCGCGCGGCACGCGACTGACCACGTTGCTCAGGACCTGCTGGCCCTGACCACCAGCATTATGCAGAACGCGTAGCCGGGCCACTGTATATTGATACGAATGTCCAAGTCTCCTGCCAGGCGCGTTTCTGATCCACGTGTTGCCATCGCGATTCTTGCTGCCGGTAAAGGCACGCGTCTCAAATCGAAAGCTCCCAAAGTGCTGCACGAGGTCGGCGGAAAACCATTACTGGCGCACGTGATTGCCGCCGCCGCGCAAGTGGTTCCGGTCGAAGATGTCTTCGCCATCGTTGGCCATCAGGCCAGCCGGGTGCAAGACGCAGTGGGTAACACTGGAGTCCGGTTTGTTATACAGGCCGAGCAGCGCGGCACCGGGCACGCACTCATGGCCGCCCAGGAAGCCTTGGCCGGCTACGATGTCGTGATCGTGCTCTCCGGAGATGCTCCGCTTATCACCTCCGCGACGATCGAGAAGTTGCGGGACTTTCATGTCTCGAACAACGCGGCCATGACTGTTCTCGCTGCTGAACTTGCAGACCCCACAAATTATGGAAGGGTGATTCGCAAAGGCTCTAAGTCGGCGGAAATCGCGGCCATCGTGGAGGAAAAATCGGCTTCCCTAGAGCAGCGCAGGATCCGTGAAATCAACTCCGGAATATATGCCTTCTCGGTAAAGCCGCTGTACGCCAATATCGATCGGCTGGAATCGGAAAATCCGCACCGTGAGTTCTATCTCACCGACATGGCGAAGATTCTCGCCAAGGCGAAACAACGGGTGCTCTCCATTGCGGCCGCAGATGCTTCAGAAGTACTGGGCGCTAATACCCGCAGTGAGCTTGCAGATATCGACCGCAACCTGCGGATGTCTAAGTGTCAATCTCTAATGGAGAGCGGCGTCACCATTTTTTATCCGGAAACCTGCGTGATCGACGGCGACGCAGAAATCGGCGCCGACACCATTATCGAACCTTTCGTGCAGATCCTCGGCGCCACGCGGGTGGGAAGCGATTGCCGCATAGGCTCGTATTCCGTCATCCGTAATTCAAGGATTGGCGATGGTGTAGTCATTCGGCCGGGCTGTGTTCTGGAGCAAGCCAGCGTCGAAAATATCGCCATTCTCGGTCCCTACTCTCATCTGCGCTCCGGCAGCCACATCGGGGAGGGAGCGCACGTGGGGAACTTCGTCGAGACCAAGAACGTCCGGCTCGGCAAGCGCTCGAAGGCAAACCATCTTACATATTTAGGTGACGCGGAAATCGGCGAGGCCGTCAACGTCGGGGCGGGAACCATAACTTGCAATTACGACGGCGTTCACAAGCACAAGACTGTGATTGACGATGGAGCATTCATCGGCAGCGACTCCACCCTGGTCGCGCCGGTGCGGGTCGGCAAGCGCTCCTACGTCGGGGCCGCGTCGTGTGTGACGGAAGATGTGCCCGACGACTCGCTCGCTGTTGGACGGGCGCGCCAGATCTTAAAACCAGGTTGGGCTAAGGATAAACGCGAGCGCCAGGCCAAACAGAAAAAAGAAGAAAGCGCCGCAAAATAACATGCCGGACAAAGCAGCGTTCATAACTTTTCTGGCGGCTGCATTGCTGCTGAATCTCGCCCCCGGCCCCGACATGCTCTACGTAATCGGACGCAGCGTGGGACAAGGCCGCCAGGCAGGAGTGGTTTCAGCGCTGGGGATTTTTGCCGGATGCATGGTCCACATTGTTTTGGCCGCCGCCGGAGTCGCCGCTCTGCTGCATTCATACCCGCTGGCGTTCAATGTCATCCGTTATGCTGGCGCTGCGTATCTGGTCTATCTCGGTGCCCGGATGCTCGCCAGCCGCACCCCTCATCTTTCTGCTGATAAAACTCCCGACGCCAGCCTGGGCAAAATCTTTTCGCAGGGAGTCATAACCAATGTCCTGAATTCGAAGGTGGCGCTGTTCTTTCTGGCGTTCCTCCCGCAATTTTTGAACACCAACGGCTACAGCGTCGGCCTGCAAATCGTCTGCCTGGGGATGATCTTCAATATTGGCGGAACGCTGGTGAATCTCGCCGTCGCCTATGCAGGAGGTAGCCTGGGGAATTTATTGCGGCGAAAGCCCTCTATCGCCCGCGCCCAGGAATGGTTCACGGGATCATTGCT
>JAFAWN010000007.1 GCA_019241735.1 Terriglobales bacterium | reverse complement strand
TTCCATTTGAAGGGCACGCCACCTTGCTCAAACAGATCAAATCCGAACTTCGGGAGGGCGCCATCCTCATCGACGCCACCGTTCCTTTAGCCTCAGGAGTGGGCGGTCGCGCAACCCGCACCCTCGGCGTCTGGCAGGGATCGGCCGCCCAGCAGGCGGCGGAACTTGTCCCGGCCGGCGTCCGCGTGGTTGCTGCGTTTCAAAACGTTTCCGCGAAATTATTGAATGCCCCGGGCCCCGTGGATTGTGACGTAGTAGTTTGCGGCGATGATGCCAGGGCGAATCAGAAAGTTTGCGAACTCGCGGCGAAGATTCCCGGCATCCGCGCCATTGATGGCGGGGCCCTGGAAAATGCCCGTCATCTAGAGCAGATTACGGCGCTCCTTATTGACCTTAACATTCGTCACAAAGCTCACGCGGGACTGCGGCTTACCAATTTGCCAGCATCCGCTTACGTCACTAACCCAGGCGCGTAGTTGTCGCTCTTCTATGAATCGGTATTCCGGTGAACCCTTCGCTATCGAATTCCGGAAGGTTAGTTATCGGTTGAAAAATGGACGCGAACTTCTTCGGGATCTTGATCTCGAAATCCTTCCCGGAGAAACCCTGGTGATGCTTGGCCGGAGCGGATCCGGAAAAACCACAACTTTGCGTCTGATCAACCGCCTGCTGGAAGCCTCGGAAGGTGAAGTATTGGTTGAAGGAAAGTCGGTAAGCAATTGGGATGTTATTGGACTGCGTCGCAGTATTGGCTACGTAATCCAGGACATTGGCTTGTTCCCGCATTTTACGGTCGAACGCAACATCGGGCTCATTCCCAAAATTGAGGGCTGGCCCCCGGCTCGCATCACGTCGCGCATTCGGGAACTTCTTGAGTTGGTCGGTTTAGACCCCGAAGTTGCCGCGCGTTATCCGCGCGAGCTTTCCGGAGGGCAGCGGCAAAGAGTGGGCGTGGCGCGCGCCCTCGCCGCCGACCCTCCCATTCTCTTGATGGATGAGCCCTTCGGCGCCCTTGATCCCATCACCCGCTCTGAGCTTCAGCGCGCATTTCTGGCACTGCAGCAGCGTCTGCGAAAGACCGTAGTCTTCGTCACGCATGATTTGCGCGAGGCACTGTTGTTGGGCTCCCGCATCGCGCTGATCGATTCTGGACACCTGGTGGCGATCCATGAACCGGAGCAATTTACGTCGTCGGCAGATCCTTTAGTTAGCAGCTATGTGGGAGCTTTCGAAGGCGTTGGACCCCGTGCAGTTTGAGCGGCTCTATGAATATTTTCCACTTCATGCTGCAAAACCGTGCCGAGATATTGGAACTAACCGGCGAGCATCTCTGGTTGGTCGGGGTTTCAATTCTCATTGCCGTGATCATCGGCATCCCGTTGGGTATTTTGATCACTCGCTGGCCCGCGCTAAACAAACCGATCCTGGGAAGCGCCAATATTGTGCAAACCATCCCCAGCCTGGCGTTATTTGGATTCCTTTTGCCCGTCCCCTGGATTGGTGATCGCGCGGGACGGCTTGCCATACTCGCCTTAACGCTGTATGCGCTGCTGCCTCTGATTCGCAACACCTACATCGGAATCAAAGGCGTCGATCCCGCAATTCTTGAAGCTGGGCGCGGCATGGGAATGACCGCGCGCCAACTGCTGTGGCAGGTCGAGCTACCTCTTTCCGCCGGCGTAATTATTGCGGGGGTGCGTGTTGCTACCGTCATCTGCGTAGGCCTGGCCACCATCGCGGCCGCCATTGGCGCCGGGGGATTGGGAGAATACATTTTTCGCGGGCTGGCGATGGTAAACAATCAAGTGATCCTTGCGGGAGCGATTCCCGCGGCAGCAATGGCGCTCGTAGCTGACGTCTGCCTGGGGTGGCTGGAGAAGCGATTGACGCCGCACTGATTCCACTTTGAAGCAACCGCAACGTCTCGCGTAAATCATGCGCCAAATTACTTTTCCCCGAACACCTTGCGCCCTCGCGGCGGTTCTGATCGCAATCGCAACCTCTCTGAGCTGCGGCCCGGCGCGTTCCAGTCGTATCGTCGTCGGCTCTAAGAACTTTACCGAGCAGTTGATCCTGGGCGAAATCATTGCCCAGCAGATTGAATCCCGCACTCATCTTCCGGTGGAACGCCGCTTTTATCTCGCCGGAACCTACATATGCCATCAGGCAATTCTGGGAGGCAGGATTGATATTTATCCCGAATATACCGGCACCGCCCTCACTGCGGTTCTGAAACAGTCGCCGGGAAATAGCCCAGAAAGCGTTTATGCAACGGTCAAGAGTAATTACGCGAAGCGGTTCAACCTGGTCGTCACCCGGCCGTTTGGTTTTAACGATACTTTCGCCATTGAAGTTCGCGGGGACGACGCGAGGCGGCTGCATCTCCAATCCATCTCGCAATCTGCTGCCTACACCCCCCAGTGGCGGGCCGGCTTCGGCTACGAATTCATGGAACGCCCAGATGGATATAAAGGCATGGCCGCGGCATATGGTCTCCGCTTTGGCGGCAGTCCACGAATTATGGATTTCGGTCTGCTCACACGCGCCCTGAAAAACCGACAAGTGGACCTGATCGCCGGCAACGCCACTGATGGATTGATCCCCGCGCTCGATTTGTTTGTTTTAGAAGATGACAAGCATTACTTTCCGCCCTATGAAGCAGTTCCAATAGTCCGCCAGGAAACGCTTGATCGCCATCCCGAGATTGAAGCGGCACTCGATCAATTAGCGGGGAAGATTTCTGACAACGACATGCGGCGTCTCAATTACGCCGTGGACGGTCAACACCGCGACGTCAAAGATGTCGTCCGCGAGTTTCTGCTCGCGAAGGGCTTCTGACTCCGAGCATCGCCGCTTACCCTCGCGCGCTGCCTACATGAGCCAGATCGCGTCCACGTCCACAATCACCCTCGTGCGCGGAATTTTGGTCCGCGCGGCCTCGGCGAGCATCGCACGCAGCACCAGATTCAATTTCCGCCGGCTCGCAGATTTCAGAACGAAATGATAGCGAT
>JAFAWN010000320.1 GCA_019241735.1 Terriglobales bacterium | reverse complement strand
GTCCATTTTGAAGATCAACTCTCCTCCGCGAAAAAATGTGGACACCTGGGTGGAAAGGTCTTGGTTCCGACCTCTGAGGCCGTACAGAAACTGATCGCAGCCCGCCTGGCTGCAGACGTGATGGGCGTCCCGACATTAATCATGGCGCGCACCGATGCCAATAGCGCCTTCCTTCTGACCAGCGACATTGACGAGCGCGACCGGAAATTCATCACCGGCGAGCGCACCTCGGAAGGTTTTTACCGTATTCGCGGAGGTTTGGATTCCGCAATCGCTCGTGGACTTGCCTACGCCGAGTATGCCGACCTGATCTGGTGCGAAACTTCGGAGCCGAACATGGAAGAGGCTCGACGGTTTGCTGAAGCGATCCACTCGAAATACCCCGGAAAGCTGCTTGCTTACAATTGCTCGCCATCGTTCAACTGGAAGAAAAAGCTTGACGATGCCGGCATCGCAAACTTCCAGCGCGACTTGGCGAAGTTAGGATACAAATTCCAGTTTGTTACGTTGGCCGGCTTTCATGCTCTGAACCACAGCATGTTCGAGCTGGCCCGTGGATACAAAGAAAGCGGTATGACTGCATACTCGCATTTGCAGGAAAAAGAGTTCGCGAGCGAAGCAGAGCGTGGGTATCAGGCAGTAAAGCACCAGCAGTTTGTCGGAACTGGATATTTCGACGCGCTCACTCAGGTGATTTCCGGCGGCGCAGCTTCAACCACCGCCCTCGAAGGCTCAACCGAGCAGCAGCAATTTTCAGAAAGAAAACCGAAAGTCCAGCCCACCTACGGCGCGGGCTCCGCCACCGGCGGGGAGCGCCTGCTTTCAATCTGAGAGTAACCTCACCGTCATACAGCAGCGGCACAAACATGCGGGATACCCACGGCCGGCTCATTACTAAAGCGTGTCCGATGTACTAATTACCCGCGTGAATTCATCATCATTTAACACGCTGCGTGTAGAAATAAATTATGAAGACGCCGTGCTACGACACGGTGATCATCTCCGACCTGCACTTGGGTTCGGAGGTAAGCCGTGCCGATGCCGCCCTGCGTATGCTGAAAGGGATTTCCTTTCGCCGGCTGATTCTATTGGGCGATATCTTTTGCGACCTCAACTTCCGGCGTCTGAAGAAACAACACTGGCAGTTCCTCAGTTACATACGCAAGCTTTCTAACCCCAAGCGCGAAATTGAGGTGGTTTGGGTCGAAGGCAACCACGACCACGGCCTCTCCGACGTTATGTCTCACCTGGTAGGGATCGATATTTTCCGGGAATATACGTGGGAATTTTGCGGCCGACGTCACCTGGCAATTCACGGCCACCAGTTTGACCGCTTTGTGGTGAAGAACCTTCCGCTGAGCAACTTCTTCATGATGATCTATTTGCAGATTCAAAAACTGAATTTTGGCAAAAAGCGCTTCGTCCGTTTTCTTGAGCAGTTGGATACGGTTTGGCTGCGCCTTTCTACTAAAGTCGCGGCGGGCGCATTCGCGCAGGCTCGGCTGTCGGGAGCAGAGCGGGTCTTCTGTGGGCATACTCACGAGGCCATGCATGTCCAGCAAGATGGAATCGATTACTTCAATACCGGAAGTTGGACCCAGGCCGCCTCCACTTATGTCACGGTGAATGAAGAAGGAGTGGGAATCCATGAATATGAAGAGCGCGCTGACGATTGTGATTCCGGCGAAGAACGAAGCGAAACTTCTTCCCCGGCTGCTGAACTCCCTGATCAAACAAGATTACCCGTTGATGTCGAGTACGAAGGTGTATCTGGCTGATGCCGGATCCACCGACGGTACCCTAGATATCACCCGCGGTTATAGTGAATGGCTCGACATTGAAGTAATTCCCGGCGGACTACCGGCAGTTGGCAGAAATAATGGGGCCCGGAGGGCGCAAACCCCCTATGTTCTTTTCCTAGATGCAGACATCGAACTTGCCGACCGAAGCCTGGTACGGCGGGCAGTCGATGCGATGCAGCGAAGGAAACTGCATTGCATCACCACTAACATTGCTTGCCCTACAGGTAACCTGATGGACAGGCTGCTTTACCGCGGAAACAATGTAATGCAACAGCTTTCCCGTCTCTATAAGCCCTTCAGCACCGGTATGTTTATGCTGGTTGAAAAGGAATGCTTTGACGCTTTGGGCGGATTCCACGAGCATGCGCTTTACGCTGAAGATTATCTTTTAAGCCAAAAAATTTCACGGAATAAGTTTACGATCGTCTCCGGATCGGTCTTGACCACCAATCGACGATTCCAGAAAATGGGCCACGCCAGGCTGACGCGATTGTTCTTGAACACCGCCCTCCACACATGGAATGAAAGCTATTTTCTGCGTGACCACAAATACTGGCATCCGGGGGCCTAAGCAATCTCGTTTTTCGACTGGATGTTTGACGGGGAATGGCCGTATTGGTCAATGACTTCCGCGGTCAATTCGTTACTGCGTGCAATCGTGCTGTATAAATAGGCGCTCTTGCGCATTGTTCTCTGTTGCGTCGACGGGTCCAGGCTGACGAGTCCGAATCGAAGTCTCCATCCTTCGCTCCATTCGAAATTGTCAGTTAGCGTCCAATGGAAGTAGCCGCGGATATCACGGCCCTCCTCGATCAGTCGGTGTAGTTCGCCGGCCGCGCTGACAATGAGCCACGGCCGGATGCGGTCCGTCGCATCGGGAACTCCGTTTTCCAAAATGTAAATCGATTTGCCCATGGCAGTGACCCGCTCGACCGCCACCCTCAGTCCCTGCGGATAAGCCTCGCCATAAGCATTCTCGAAGCCGCGATCGCCCTGAGGAACATCGTCGGGAACGTATATACGTCCGAACAATTGGGACGGGAAGCGCAAGTCGAAAGCAACGTTAAAACGGCTGTAAACGTTTAATCCAACAAAATCGAAGGCGCCTTTTGCATTCCGCGTCCTCCCAACCGCCAGGCTTAGCGGAAACGGAAGCCGTCCGTGCTCCATCAGTCTCAGGCAGCTCTCATTGCAAAGAGAGCCAAGCAGCCCGGTGATCCAGCGGCCCCGCGCAGGCGCTGGATTCGCAGGCTGGAACACCACGT
>JAFAWN010000085.1 GCA_019241735.1 Terriglobales bacterium | reverse complement strand
GGGAAAAATTCCCGGTCCTTTCGGCGGTGGTGGGCACCGTCACCTGCTGCCCCGGCATGCCCTGGCGCACCCGGCGTGCCTCGTAAGAAGCGAAAAAGAACGTGCGATCTTTCTTTACTGGACCGCCGAAAGTTCCGCCGAACTGGTTCTGATTTTCCTGAGGCTTGACGGTGTCGAAGTATCCCTGCGCGTTAAGAACCGTGTTGCGGAAGTATTCGTAAATGTCGCCGTGGAAACCGTTCGTGCCAGATTTGGTGATCACATTTACCACCGACCCTGAGTTGCGGCCGTATTCCGCATCGAAGGAATTCGTAATTACGCGAAACTCGGCCACGCTATCCGGGGTGGGCTGGATGGTGGGTGTGTTTACGAACAGATCGTTGGCGTCGCCACCGTTTACCGCGAAGTTGTTGGCGCGGGTACGGCCGCCGTTCACCGACACGGATCCGGCATCGTCGGAACCAAAGAATAAGCTGCCGCTGCTGCCCAGCTGGGCCTGGACGCCGGGCTGCAATTGGAGAAACTGATAAGTATCGCGAGTATTTAATGGCAGTTCATTTACGGAGCGATCGTTAATGACGGCGCCAAGCTGCGTGCTGGTGGTATCAACCTGCGGAGCTTCAGAGGTTACTTCCACGACTTCCTGCGTGCCTCCAAGCTGCAAGGTGGCATTGAGGGTCAGAACCTGGTTGACGTCCACAGTAATTCCGTGGCGGATGTCCTTTTTGAAGCCCGACTGCTCGAATTCCAAATCGTAATTGCCGGGAACAACCTCGACGAAGCTGTAGTCGCCGCTGTCATTGGTAGTGACAGAGCGGCTTACGGTGGTGCCCAGGTTGACCAGGGTCACTTTCACGCTGGAAAGAACTGCCCCGGAGGAATCGCTGACTGTCCCCAGGATTCGTCCGCCGGTGCTTTGCGCGACTGACGGGAGGACAACAATTGCGGTCAGAAGAATGAAAAGAAAATAGCGGGCCCGGAAATATCGTATCGACGATGGCAACCATTACCTCCAGATCGCGGACGCGATCGCAGATGAAGTGACATTTATGTTCAAGTTAAGAGCTTCGAGCATCCGCACGCATGACAGAACTTTGAAACAACCTTGCTATAATCGCGCAAGGTTAGAAGGTGGCTCGCCGCACTGTCAAGAAGAAATTTTGATTTCGCGTAAGCATGTGGGGCCGATTAAAAGAGAACAATTTATGATTCGCACCATGCGCATTGCAATCGCGCTGATCGTTGCGCTGTCCGCTCTGACTTCCTGCGGTAAAAAGACCCCCACCCTCAACCTTCTGGTTTGGGAAGGCTATGCCGACCCTTCTTTCGTGCGCGGTTTTGAGCAGCAGAACCACTGCAAAGTGGCTGCTTCTTACATGGGATCCAGTGACGAGCTGGTCGCGAAACTGCGCGGAGGCAGTGCCGGAAATTACGATGTCATATCGCCTTCCAGCGATGTTGCCACCATGATTGCGGCATCCGGGCTGGCGGCGGCGATTGATCTTTCGAAAATTAGCAGTTATGGCCAGCTTTCGCCAACATTGACTTCACTGCCGCTGGTGCGGGCGGGCGACAAAGTTTACGGTGTTCCATTCATGTGGGGCCCGAACCCCATGATTTATGACACCACACTCTTTCCGCGCCCTCCGGATAGTTGGTCAATTCTTTGGGACCAGAAATATCGCGGCAAAATCTCCGTTTGGGATGATCTTTCCACCGTTTACATGGCAGCGCAGGTTTTAGGCTACGACAAGCCTGATCCCGCACAACTTTATAAGTTGACCGACGAACAGTTGGAGGCGGTCAAGAAGAAATTGCTGGAGCTGAAACCAAATGTGCGCAAAATGTGGTCAACCGGAGGTGAGCTCACCAATCTGTTCGAAAACCATGAAGTAGTGGCTGCCATGGGATGGCCGCTCATGACCAACCAACTGCGCAAGATCAACTTCCCCGTCGGTGAAACCATCCCAAGGGAAAATACGACGGGCTGGATCGATCACCTGATGATCACTGCCGGAAGCGAAAATAAAGAACTTGCGCACAAATTTCTGGAATACATGATCGAGGCGCAAACCCAGAAGGAGGTTTCAGACGTCACCGGATATACTCCTGCGAATCCCCAAGCCGCGAATTTTATGGGCCCAGAGGAGGTCAGAGGGCTCCATCTCGATGATGTAAACAGTTATCAGAAACGTATCTATTTCTGGCAAGATGTGCCCCGCCGCGCCAAGTACAACGAAATCTGGAATGAAGTGAAAGCCGCACAGTAGCCCGGTTTTTAAATGGCAACCACCCTCGAACCCACAATCGCTCAGCCGGCAAAACCGACGTCGGGGGCCCTCCTCACCCTCCGCAATATCGCGAAATCGTTCGGCCAGAAGCCTGTACTGCGTGACATATCGTTGTCCGTGGCGGAGGGCGAATTTCTGACGATCCTGGGTGAAAGCGGATCAGGCAAGACTACTTTGTTGCGGATAATTGCCGGCTTCGAAAGGGCTGACACGGGCGAGTTACTAATGGCCGGAGCGCGATTGGATCAACTGCCTGCGTACCGGCGTCCTGTGAACACGGTCTTCCAGCATTACGCTCTATTTCCTCACTTAAGCGTTTTTGAAAACGTCGCCTACGGTTTAAAAGTGGCGAGGCTGACGAAGACAGAAATTGTTTCCCGGGTCGAAGAAGCATTGAGTATGGTCAAGATGGCAGCCTACGCCGCCTCCAAGCCTGGCAACATCAGTGGAGGACAGCAGCAGCGCGTAGCGCTGGCTCGCGCGCTGGTGAACCGGCCAAGGTTGCTGTTGCTGGACGAGCCCCTTTCAGCTTTGGACGCAAACCTTCGCCGCCAGATGCAGATGGAATTGAAATCCCTGCAACGTGAGGTCGGAATTTCTTTCATTTTCGTGACTCACGATCAGGAAGAGGCCATGGTTATGTCGGACCGCATCGCGCTATTGCGATTCGGGCAACTGGAGCAGATAGCTGCTCCACGAGAAATTTATAGCCAGCCGGCCACAACTTATACCGCGCAATTCATCGGTCTTACCAACCTTTTGCGCGGGGAGGTAAAAGGCGGGATGGCAAGATGCAACTCCCTGGTTTGGCCAACTGAGTTTCCAGACGGAGCGGTGGTCTTTTCTCTGCGTCCCGAAAACATCAGGGTCGCGGGTGTAACCGAGGGTGATGGCATGGTGACGTTTCGGGGGCGAATTCAGAATCGCGTGTTCCATGGCCCGACAGAAATATGGCAGATCCAATGTATGGACGGTTCCGTTCTATCGATGCGGGGTGGGGTCAGGGAAGAGGCAGCGCACGATTTGGATTTTGAATTTTCTCCTCAGGACGCAATCCCGGTCCGCGACTCCACTTCCTAAAGAAATCCTGCACTCTAATGTTCTCGCGTGCCTATCGTTTAGCGGTCTCGCTTCCGCCAGTGCTGTGGGTGGGAATGTTTTTGCTGGTCCCTTATGCTCTGCTTTTCTGTTACAGCTTCTGGACTGTTTCTGCGCAACAGGCGATTGTGCACTCCTGGATGCTGGATAATTACCGGCAACTGGTTCGAGTGAATATTTATTGGCAGACTTTGTTGCGTTCCATGTGGATCGCAGCGCGGGTCATGGTCTTTTCGCTGCTGCTTGCTTTTCCGCTGGCGTACTTCTTGTCGTTTCACGCCACCAGAAGGAAAGACCTTTTCTATCAACTGGCCATCATTCCATTATGGGTAAGTTACCTGGTTCGAGCCTACGCGTGGAAGACAATTCTGGGCAGCGACGGGGTTCTTAATACACTCCTGCAGTACGCGCACCTGACAACGCATCCGTTGGCGTTCTTGCTTTACAGTCCGTTTGCGGTGGTGCTCACGCTCACGCATATCTATACGCCATTCACTTTTCTGCCGGTTTACTCTGCTCTAGAGCGGATTCCGCGTAATTTGGTCGAGGCGTCTCACGATTTGGGGGCCTCGCAGTGGCAAACTTTCTGGAGAGTGATTTTTCCGCTATCGCTTCCCGGAGTCCTGGCTGGAGCCACGTTTGCATTCGTGCTGGCCCTCGGTGATTTTCTGGCTCCGCTTTTGCTAGGCGGACCCAGCGGAATCATGATCTCAAACATTGTGGTGAGCCTTTTCGGGGCAGCGTATAACTGGCCGCTGGGTTCTGCGATATCGTTTTGCATGCTGTTGCTGGTACTCACATTGCTGTTCTTCTCGGAGAAACTGGAAAAAAGGTGGAGTGTTCAATGAGCGGCAGCGCACCCATAAAGAAGTTCGGCTCCAACCAATCCCCCTGGCTCGGTTGCGTTGCCGGCGCGGTTTTTGCATTTCTTTACCTCCCCATCCTCACGCTCATTGTCTATTCGTTCAACGGGTCCGGGGTTGGCGGCTTTCCACCCCACAATTTGACTCTTGGTTGGTATCGAATCCTTTTCGCCGACGACGCCATCTGGAGCGCGGTTGGTAACAGCCTGATCGTTGCTATCGCCGCCATGATCATTGCGCTCGCATTTGGAATCCCTGCAGCACTCGCGCTGGACCGTGCAGATTTTCCCGGCAAGGCTTTATTTCGGCGGCTGGTTTTACTGCCGCTGATCCTGCCGGGAATCATCACCGGACTTTCCCTGCTCATGTTGTTTCGGGAGGCCGACCTCAGACTGAGCCTGCTCACCGTGATCCTCGGTCACGGGACGGCATTGATTTCCGTCGCCACCACGGAAGTCTTTGCGGGATTGCAGAATTTCGACCGCGCGCAGGAAGAGGCGTCACTCGATCTGGGCGCAAATCATTGGCAAACTTTCTGGCGCATTACAGTTCCCAATTTGCGGTTATCGATTATTGGGGCGGCACTCCTGATCTTCACCCTCTCGCTGGACGAAATTGCCGTCAGCTTCTTTCTGATCGGGCGCGAGAATACTTTGCCCCTCGAAATCTGGGGGAGGCTGCGTCGCGGGATCACGCCCGAGATCAATGCCATCTCTACCATCATTTTCATTTTTTCACTGGTTGCGATTCTGGTGTGGTACCGGCTACGAACCGGCGGTCATAGAAGCGGAAATATTGGCGCGGAAATGGGAACCGCAGGTGTCCAGGTATGAGCGCGAACCGGAGGGATTTCATTAAGTTTGTCGTCGCCGGAAGCATCGCTGCCGGATGTCCTATCGATCTATCCCTTTTGTCCGCGGAGACCAGCAGGACGAATCATGTCCTACTCGATAGTGAAGACAATCGTATCTGCCACGAGGTTCGCGACGGAAAGCATTTCAAAATTCCCCCTGTTGCCGCGCGCCACGACGTAGTGATCGTGGGTGGCGGGGTGAGCGGTCTGAGTGCTGCCTATTTTCTGAAGGACTACGACTTCCTACTTCTGGAAAAGGAGCCGCACTTCGGCGGCAATGCATATTTGATGGACTATCGCGGAGTCTCCTACGGCACCGGTTCCGCGTTTTTAGTGCGAGACGAAGATGCGTTCGGCTTCTCCCAGGAGATCGGGCTCGAGCCGCTGGCAATCAACAATCGGGACGGGAGCATTATCAAAGGAGAGTGGATCGCCGATACCTGGACCGACGGACTTGATCATCTTCCGTATTCCGCTTCCATTCGTGACAGTTTTAAAAAGTTCAAGAAACAGATGCTGGCGATTGACCTGGAAAAACGTGGGGAAGAACTCTTCAATCTGCCTTTTTCCAGCCTGTTGAAGGAATATCCGCAAGAACTTACCCGCTGGTGGGATGCTTACGGCCGATCCAACTGGGGAGCAACGGCGACGGACACTGCCGCGGCGCTCGCGATCTCTGATTTACAGGAAATAGCAGGGGAAGAAATACCGGGCTTCTACACTTGGCCGGGAGGTTTGGGTGCCATCAGCCAAAAACTGGCGGAAATTCTGGAGGCCAGAGCTGCCGGGAGCTTGCAGTCGGGTGCAACTACGGTCGCCGTTACTGCCCGACGGTCGGATGTTCTCGTTACCTACATACAGGGGCAGGAAATCAAAACTGTTGCTGCCAAGTCAGTGATCATGGCCACGCCCAAACTTATCACTTCGCGGATTATCGAGCACCTTTCAGAAACGCAGCGCCAGGCGATGCGTCAGATCCGCTACATTCCTTATGCGGTGGTAAATCTAATCTTCGACCGGCCAGTATTTAATAAAGGTTATGACACATGGTGCCCGGGGAACACCTTCACTGACATTGTGGTCGCAGACTGGGTGGTCCGCAATGGTGCGGGGTATAGGCAAAAATACAATATTCTGAGCTGCTACACACCCATGCGCGAGGTGGATCGCTTCAAACTACTCAGCGACGACGGCGCCCGGCAGGTCGCTGCGAACGTCTTGACTGATTTCCAAAAGCTTTTTCCGGGCTCGAACGTGGATCCGGTGGAAGTACACATTTTTCGGCGCGGACATCCGCTCTACATGTCGACCCCAGGCCTATATACCAAAGTGCAGCCGATTGTTCGGCAGCCAATGGATCGCATTTTCTTCGCGAACACTGACTCCGAAGGCCCGGAGTCCACGACCAATGCCGCGATTTTAGCCGCCCGTCGCGCCGTCAAAGAAATGAAGAACAGATTGGCGGGAGTCCCGGCTCCGAAAACGGCGATGCTTGTTTATTGATTGAAACCCAATTCACTCCCCCCTGAAATTCGACCGCATAGTAAAGTAATAGCTAGTCGTAAATCCGAACATCGTGACCCGGTGTTCCTTGCGTATCTCGGGAAGGACCGTCTTATTTCCACTACAAGCATTCGCAACATCGCGATAATCGCGCACGTCGATCACGGCAAGACCACTCTGGTCGATGCCATGCTGCGCCAGAGCGGAACATTCCGCGCGAATGAGGCTGTGATCGAGCGGGTCATGGACTCGAATGATCTCGAACGCGAACGGGGTATAACCATCCTCGCCAAAAATACCGCCGTCCTTTATCACACGGTAAAAATCAATATTGTTGATACCCCCGGCCACAGCGATTTCGGCGGTGAGGTCGAACGCGCGCTCAAAATGGTGGACGGCGTCATGCTGCTGGTAGATGCGAGTGAAGGTCCGTTGCCACAAACCCGTTATGTTTTAAGTAAGGCTCTAGAAGGTGGTTTACCTCCGATCCTGGTAATCAACAAAATCGATCGCGCAGACGCCCGTCCGCAGGAAGTCTTAAACGAAGTTTATGACCTGTTCATAGATCTCGACGCGAAGGAAGAGCAGCTGGATTTTCCGGTGCTCTATACCAACGCGAGGCTAGGCACTGCATCGCTGGATGTGAATGGCGGGGGCGAAGACCTTCAGCCGTTATTCGAAACTATCCTCAAAACCATTCCCGAACCGCTTGGCGACGCCACTGGCCCACTTCAGATTCTCGTCGCGAATCTGGACTACAGCGACTACCTGGGGCGGCTGGCGATTGCGCGCGTATTCAACGGCACGATGCATACCGGCGAGGACGTCGCGATTGCCAAACTTGATGGCTCTCTGCAAAAAACCAAAATCACCAAGTTATTTTCGTTTTCGGGCCTGAAGCGCCTCGACATCACTGAGACCACGCTGGGGGACATAATTGCGGTCGCAGGAGTCGAAGGCATCACCATTGGCGAAACCATTACCGACGCCGACAATCCATCGCCGCTACCGCCGATCACCATTGATGAGCCAACCATCGCCATGCAGTTCACGGTCAATACATCGCCGTTTGCGGGCCGGGAAGGGAGTTATGTTACCTCGAGAAATCTGCGCGACCGGCTGCAAAAGGAGTTGCTCACCAATGTCTCCTTGCGGGTGGAGGAAAGCGACTCCACTGACACGTTCGTCGTCATGGGCAGGGGTGAGCTTCAGCTATCCATCCTCATTGAGATGATGCGCCGCGAAGGCTACGAGCTGATGG
>JAFAWN010000204.1 GCA_019241735.1 Terriglobales bacterium | reverse complement strand
TTCAGTTCCTCCGGCCATGACGGCTACTTCGGGTGTCTCGCCGCATCCGGTGGGACACATCCAAGTGATTGCGTGGTGCGCAATGGCGGTTTTTATTTTGAATACTTTTATGGGACCTCCGCGGCCGCGCCGGATATGGCTGGCATTACGGCTCTGCTGAATCAGAAGTTTCAATCGCCTCAGGGAGAACTCAATCAGCGGCTCTACTATTTGGCAGCCAAACCCTCCTTGAAGGTCTTTAATGATGTCACTGCGGCCACGAGCGGGGTTAGCGGATGCGCGATCACCACGCCCAGCATGTGCAATAACAGCACGCCTTCACCAACCAGTCTCTCCGGCGGTCTCTCCGGCTATCTCGTGACCGACGGCTTTGATGAAGTTACGGGATTGGGTTCAATTGATGTTTCTAGTCTGCTCGCGAACTGGTATGCAGGTTTTCCGGCCACAACCTCTACTGTTATTTCCAGCGTGAATCCGGCTTATCAAGGCCAAACGGTGACCTTTACGGCGACCGTTGCTACTACTGGGTCAAAGCCGCCGACCGGCAAAGTAACTTTTTTTAATTCCTACTACGCCTTCCCCTTCGGGGCAATGGGTACAGGATTCCTTCGAACCGTACGGGGCGCGCAGGTGGCAACCTTTACCACCAGCACGCTCGCCGTCGGTTCGTATGCCGTCAGTGCTTATTACAGCGGTGACGGAAACAACGCAGATAGCGAGTCGTCGGAGCTGTTTCAGACCATCAATCCACCCGCATTCACCTGGGCAACCACGGGTTCGGCCTCGGGCAGCGTCCTTGCAGGACAGTCCGCAACTTATAATTTTGTCGCAACCCCGGCGGGTACATCAACATTCCCGTTGGACGTTACTTTTGGCTGCTCAGTGGTAGCCACCATCACCTGCACTTTTAGTCCAGAGCAAATCCCCGCAGGTTCGGGATCCACACCGGTTCAAGTGACCGTCACTACGAGCGGACCAAATCCGCCCGCCGGTGGCAAGATCAAGCGCAAGGCCGACAGCCGCTCTCCGCAACTGCCATTTGCATTGCCGCTCACAGCTATCGCGACGTTGGGCTTCGCGCGGCGAAAGATTTCGAGGCGTTCCGCGAGCGTGATGTTTTCCTGCCTGATGCTTATAGGCGTGCTTGTTTCCTGCGGAGGTGGTGGAAGTGCAGGGGGAAATGGAAACTTACCGGCATCGTCCCAGGTGGTGGTCACGGTAAGCGCGGGCACTCCGTCAAGTCTGTTCGCGAACAATGCTGCCGATAATTGGCCGCTTCAAACGGCGCAGTTCACGGCGACCGTCACCAATGCCAGCAACCCGGCCGTAATCTGGGCGATAACGCCGTCGAATTTAGGGACGATCGACGCCAACGGCCTTTACACCGCGCCTACAGTGGCGGCAGGCCTTCCGGGGAGTGTGGCCGTCGCTGCCACTTCAGTCGCCGATCCCCGCAAATACGCGCAGGTTAATGAGACGCTGAGCGCAACCACGGTTCCGACTCCGGCCGGGCAGCCCTACACCGTCAGCGTGTACGCGTTCCAGGGCAACGGCGCCAAAAATGTTCCGGTAACTCTGGCGGTGCAGTAAGAATCCAAATTAAGCCTCGCCTCCCCGCTCGATAGGGTGAATTCGATTTGTCTACCAAGAACGGGCCCTTCAATACCCGTTTGACTCACTTCACCCAGGAGAAATGCCGATGCTCGAGAAAAGATCAAACAAGCCCCGTCACTTTGCATTGGGCATCATGAATCGCATAGGGAAAGTTTTTGTGGGACGTTCTTGAGTTTCAGTTTGCGGTGGCCCTAGTGTATGGCTTATGCGTGGAGGCGACAGTGCGCATAATGCCCGAATTCGTTGACTGGCAGGTGCGGCGTCCGTAAGATGAAGCGGCTCGAAACATCTCCCGAATGATCGGTGAAACCATTTCGCACTACCGCATCGTCGAGAAGCTCGGCGGGGGCGGCATGGGGGTTGTGTACAAGGCTGAGGATGTAACCCTGCACCGATTTGTTGCTCTGAAATTTCTACCCGATGAAGTCGCGAAAGACTCCCAGGCGTTAGCTCGTTTTCAACGAGAGGCACAGGCCGCATCCGCACTGAACCATCCGAGTATTTGCAGGAGCAGCAAATCGCG
>JAFAWN010000101.1 GCA_019241735.1 Terriglobales bacterium | reverse complement strand
CATTCCATCGACACTGATCAGCAGGACGTGTTGAATCTTGGATTGAGACGCCGCGAGCGCAGGCATGACACTCGCAAGCGCAAAGGCGATTAGCAAGGCGGGAGAGACGTAACGCTTGAACACAGGAAAGCCTCCTTAAGATTGGGTGTTGCAAAAGGGTGAAGGGACGGGAAAGCGTATCCCGAGGCTGCGGCAAAATGGTTAAACGGAGATGAATGCTGTGTTAATACTTCGCGACAAAGGTTCTTCGGGAGGAAACTTGCAGCGTTACCACGAGCGCGATGGACGTCTAATGCGCCGGGGCGGGGGGAACGCCGAGCGGAGTGCGGACCGAGTTTAATTTCGTGCCAATGGCCGTGTAGCGGCAGGTGTCCCCACCTGCCCGCCCAGACGGGGACGTCTGGGCCTACGTGGCCCGATGGGGTCCGCTTGAGTGACGGGACGAAGAACCTGTTTATTGGCAGCCGGACCTGTAAGCCGAATTCTGTCTGCCAGATTGCTCCGGCAGGACGGTCATTCCTCTGGGCCTCGCATTACTGCGAGGCTCAAGCGACCTACCCGGAGGTTTGACGCGCCGAGCCGGCGCGTGCCCGGAACCGAAGCTGCGGGCTCCCTCCCTATTTGGTCTTGCTCCGTGTGGGGTTTACCCTGCCCGCCGCATTGCTGCGGCGGCGGTGCGCTCTTACCGCACCTTTTCACCCTTACCCCGCCCATTCTCGAGGGAGCACCGTTATTCAGATCTCCTCCCAGAATGAGCGGGGCGGTATGTTTTCTGTGGCACTGGCCGTCGACTGGATTTGAATCCAGCCTCCCGGACGTTATCCGGCACACTGCTCTGCGGAGTTCGGACTTTCCTCCCCCGCCCCTTGACGAGGCAGGAGCGACCGTCCGGTCCGGCTACCAACGCTTCATTATATGTCAGCAACCATGCAATGCTTTCCAATCACAATCCTTTCGAAACCACAATCCCCGTTTACAATTTGAGTTTGCTTAAAGCTGCTGTGTAAGCTCCAGCTGAACGATTTTTAGGGAGGTATTTCATGGGTCGTGTCGCCTTCATTCGCGCCGCCGCCGTGTTTTTTCTGCTCACTTCAATCTGTTCTGCGGAGGCATTACCGGCGCCGCGCGAGGTAACTCTAAGCGCCGCCGACGGGACGAAACTCAAAGGCACTTTCTTCGCCTCCCATAAGACCGGACCCGGGGTGCTGCTGCTGCATCAATGCAATCGCCAGCGCGGAGTGTGGGAGGATCTGGCCAAAAAGCTTTCCGCGTCGGGAATTAATGTCTTTACTTTCGATCTGCGGGGCTTCGGCGAAAGTGGCGGCGAGCGCTACGACAAACTGACACCTCAGCAGGAAGGCCAGACCGAGCTCCAACTTTGGCCGGGCGATATCGATGCTGCATTTCAATATCTGGTTTCGCAGCCTGAAGTGACGCGTAACGTGATTGGCGTAGGAGGAGCAAGTTGCGGGGTCAATAACGCAATTCAAGCGGCGCGCCGCCATTCAGAGGTGAAGTCTTTGGTGCTGCTTTCCGGTAACACCAATTTTGATGGACGGCAGTTCTTGCGCAACTCTCCGAACCTGCCGGTGTTTTTCGCGGTTGCGGATGACGATGAATTTAAGCCAATCGTTACAGCGATAGAGTGGCTCTACAGTCTATCCCCGAATCCCGGCAAGAAATTTGTCCATTATACGAACGGAGGGCATGGGGCGGATATGTTCGCGCCCCACCCCGAGCTTCCGGGGTTGATTGTGGATTGGTTCGTGACCACGCTGGTTAAGACGCCTGGACATGCGCCGGTGTCTCGCGAGTTGCAACCGATCCCGCAGGAAGTGCAAACCCTCGACTTGATTGATCAGCCGGGCGGCCCGGCGAAAGTAATGCGGATGCTTGTGGAGGCCCGCCAGAAGGACCCCAAAGCGAGTTTGTTTCGCGAGGACCTGGTCAACTATCTAGGATATGAGCATGCACAAGCCGGAGATAAAAAGGGTGCGATTGAAATTCTGAAGCTTAACGTTGCTGCTTATCCCAACTCGCCGAATACTTATGACAGCCTCTCCGACGCGTATCTTGGGGATGGCCAGAACGATCTGGCGCGTCAAAATGCGAAAAAGGCGTTGGAACTCCTGCAATCCGACACTACTGACCCCGAGCAATTGCGTAATGGAATCCGAGCTAATGTGGAACGAAAGCTGAAGCAACTCGGAGATGAAACTCGATAACCCTCAGGATTCCCGGCAAAAGCCAGTCGCATTGAATTCCCATGACCATCCTAGAAGCCATTCGCATTTCGTTGCAGACGCTGTGGGGAAGCAAACTCCGCTCCGTGCTCACACTTCTAGGAGTGGTGATCAGCGTGGCGGCGGTCATCACGGTGGTGACGTTCGTTGCCGGCATTGACCGCTACGTGGCGGAAAAAATATTCCGACTGGGCGCGGACGTATTCATCATCAGCAAAGTGACCCCGGTGGTCACCAACATTGATCAGTTGGTGGAAGGTGAGCGGCGCAAGAACATCACTATGGAGGACTATCAGGCCGTCCTAGAATCCTGCCGGCACTGCTCGATGCTGGGAGCTTCGGTGACAAATTTCGCCGGACACGTGAAATATGGTGAGCAGGCAATCAATGATTCATGGATCCGCGGACTCACTCCGTCCATGCCGCAGATCCTCGATCTCGATCTGACCTCAGGTCGCATGATCAATCAAAATGACGAAAACAATCGCTCCAATGCGGCGGTGATCGGCACCGATATTGTCGAGAATTTATTCCCGGGCACCGACCCCATCGGAAAAGAAATTCGGATCGAAGGGCAGCTATACAACGTGGTCGGTGTGGGTAAGAAACAGGGGAAGACTCTGGGCCAGAGCCTGGATAATTACGTTCTCATTCCCATCACCACCTACCTCAAGCAGTTTGGAACACACAGCAGCATCCGCATTTCAGGGAAGGCAAATGGAGTGGGCAGCCAGTTAGGGATTGCTATTGATGAAGCGCGCGCGATCATGCGCGCCCGCCGGCACGACCGGCCCGGACAGCCTGACAGTTTCGCCGCGGAAACTAATGCCAGCTTTCTGGGGTTATGGTTGAATCTGAGCAGCACATTCTTTATTGCGATGATTGCGATCGCCGCAATTTCTTTATTAGTGGGCGGCATCGTGATCATGAATATCATGCTGGTTTCAGTGACCGAGCGCACGCGGGAGATTGGGATCCGCAAGGCGGTGGGCGCTCGCCGCCGCGATGTGCAGACGCAATTTCTCATCGAATCATCCACTATGGCATTGGTCGGAGGAATTCTCGGCGTCCTCATGGGAATCGCCGTCGCCAAAACTATTACCGCGCTGATTGGAATGCCATCTGAGATAAAACTCTGGGCGGTGGGTGCCGGGCTGCTTGTTTCCACCAGCGTGGGATTGTTTTTCGGGGTGTACCCGGCAAAACGCGCGGCCCGGCTCGATCCTATAGCCGCATTGCGCTTCGAATTGTAAATTTCCCAGAGCAGCATGCTTACTGAGACCAGGACCTTCGAAAACGCTCGTCAGTCGCGCAACAGCACTCTGGCGCTGATTTCCATTGCATTGGCGATTGTCCTGCTCCACGTTCTGACCAACGGGCGCTACGGTTTCCATCGCGATGAACTGCAGGTGCTCAGCGACGCTCGACATCTGGACTGGGGATTCGTTCCGTATCCTCCGTTGACGCCGTTCGTGGAGCGCCTCAGCATGGGAATTTTCGGACTCTCCATGCGTGGTCTGCGCATGTTTTCGGTCATCGCCCAGGCAGCCGCGATTGTGGTCACGGGAATGATGGCGCGGCGACTCGGCGGGGGGCGGCTCGCCACAATTGGCGCCGCACTGGCGGTGGCTTTGTCGCCGCTACCAATTTTTGAAGGCACCGAATTTCAATACACGACTTTTGATTTTTTGTGGTGGACGCTGACTGCGTATTTCATGATTCGCCTTCTCGAATCGGAAAATCCTCGCTGGTGGCTGGCGATCGGCGCAACCATAGGGCTCGGCCTGCAGACGAAATACACAATGATGTTTTTGATTGCCGGGATAATGGGCGGAGTGCTGCTTACCCGTGTACGGCGATTTCTGCAAAGTCCGTGGGTCTGGGGCGGAATGGGACTGGCGCTATTGATTTTTGCTCCGAATCTGTGGTGGCAGATCCGCCATGGGTTTATCTCCCTTCACTTTCTTCAGCATATTCACATCCGAGACGTGCGCCAGGGACGAACCAGCGGTTTTCTGCGCGATCAATTTCTTGTCTGCACTAATTTGTTTGCTGCCCCGCTGTGGATTGCCGGAATATTCGGTTTCCTTCGCAGCCCGCGTTACCGGCTTCTGGCATGGATGTATTTCATCCCGCTCCTTTTGTTTTTGGCCGGCAAAGGACGCGGCTATTACCTGGGAGGCGCGTATCCCGTGCTGATGGCAACGGGAGCAACCATGAGCGAGCGCTGGTTAGAGACCCTGCCAAGGCTCAGACGCCGTGCCATTGAGGCTACGTTTTTCGTTGGACTCGCGGCCCTGGGAATCTTCGCTTGTGCGCTTATCCTGCCTATAGCTTCGAGCGGCCGGCTCATGGATCTCGCCCTTAAGAATAACGGCGACCTGCGCGAGGAAATCGGGTGGGATGAACTTGTGGGGACCGTTGCCGCGGTGCGCAATTCCCTGCCGCCAGAGCAGCAAGAGGACGTGGGAGTTGTAGTGGGAAATTATGGCGAGCAGGGCGCAATCGAAATTTTGGGGCCGGCCTATCATCTGCCCGTCCCCATCAGCGGAACCAACTCGGCCTGGTTACGCGGCTATCCGGTTCCACCGCCATCTACGCTCATAGTGCTAGGCCTGTCGCACGGGTACGTGGATAAGACTTTTGTCTCGTGCCGTGTCGCTGGCTACACCGGCAATTCTCTCGGCGTGCAGAACGAGGAGAGCGAGGAGCATCAGGAAGTGTTTGTTTGCGGCGGGCTGCAAAAAACATGGCCGGAATTCTGGAAAACTTTTCAGAACTTTGGGTAAAAGCAGCTGCAATTTTGATTAGTTGTGCCCTCGAACGCCAGAATTCTTAGGTTGCGATGCGCAAAAGTGATTACGGGGAGATTGTCGGGATGGCGGTGGACACCATCCGCAGCAACAAACTGCGGTCCGCCCTCACCGTCCTCGGCATTGTCATCGGAGTAGCAGTCGTCATCGGCATGTCGTCCGTGGTCCGCGCGCTCAATGACAACGTTACGGATTCCATCACCAGCCTGGGCTCAAATCTTATATTTGCTTTTCACATTGAACCCCTGACCTTCGGCCACCTCAAAGAGGAAATGCGCACGCGCAAGGAGCTGACAATTGATGACTATGAGGCGATCGCGCAACTGCCGCACGTAAAAGCGGCGAGCGTGGGCGTCCGCTTCCAGCGTGCGGAATTTGGTGTGGGCAGTTATGTAGTCAAATACGGCAGCCGGAAGGTTAAGAACACCCTGCTCGAGGGCGACAGTGCATCATGGAAGGATGTTTTCGATTTGCAGATTGCATCTGGCCGCTGGTTTACCAGTTCCGACGAGGAACGCCGGGCCCCGGTTATTCTGGTCGGCGCCGACGCCGCAGAAGAACTGTTTCAGAATGAGGATGCGATCGGCAAGGAACTGAACATTGATGGAGAACTGTTCACCGTGATCGGCGTGGCGGCCAAAGTCAAGAGCGCCTTCGCCGGTG
>JAFAWN010000417.1 GCA_019241735.1 Terriglobales bacterium | reverse complement strand
CCGGATTGGGCGCCCTGTTTATGCGCTACCGGCAATTGAGCAATCGCCGCGTGGGCTCCGCGATTTAAGACCTACCGACTGTGACGAAGGTAACTTCGTCCGCCTTTCAGGACTGTTAGAATCCACTCAGGCGTCATGTCAGGCTTCATTTCCAAAATATTCAACGGATACTCTGCGGCCGACCGCTACATTCGGCCCGGTATCGCTGCCGGGGCACTTGCGGTAGTGGTAATTTGTATCGGCACCGCATGCCTGGGAGCACCGCCAAGAGCTGCTAATACGATCATTCGCGGGGTTGCCCTCGCTGGAACACCCTCCGCCGGGAATCTGGAAGTCGAAATTTCGGCCAGCCAGCCTGTGGCCCCGCAGGTTCAGGTTCTAAGCGGACCGGACCGACTGGTCATCGATTTCCCGTTTTCAACTCCGGGCTCGGCGCTGCACAACATCGCTATCAACCGCGGCGAGGTGAAGGGTGCGCGTGCAGGACTGTTCTCCGCCGATCCTCCCGTCACCCGTGTAGTTTTCGATCTTAAGAGTCCGCAGGCGTATGAACTTGTCCCTTCCGGCAATTCTCTAGTGATCAGGCTGGGAGTGGCTGGAGCGACAGCCAGGGAAGAAATCCCCGCAGAAGCTCCGAAAACAGAAGTCTCCAGGAAAGAAATCCACGCAGAAGCTCCAAAAACAGAGATTTCCAGCAAAGCGGCGCCCAAACCCGAAGCTCCGAAATCTACTACAGTGAAACAGATCGCTGAAAGAAGCGTGGTACCGAAATATTCGCCGTTAACAAAGATTGTGATCGATCGCCCGGCGGCCGCAGTTGCGCCTGCGGTGATGCCTCCGGTGACGAAGCCCGCGCTCGAGGTGGAATTTGCCCGCGGCTTGTTAACCGTCCACGCCGATAAAGCCACGCTCGCTGAAGTGCTTTTTCAAATCCACCAGCGCACTGGCGCGGATATCGCGATCCCATCTGGAGCAGAACAGGAAAGCGTAATCGGCGACCTCGGCCCAGCCGCCACGCGCGAAGTGCTGGCGGAATTATTGAACGGGACAAAATTCAATTTCATTATTGTTGGGTCTGAGCATGATCCTTCACAGGTGCGCAGCGTGCTGCTCAGCCTGAAAGAGGGAGGCGTGTCCCAGCCCGCCGATCACCCACTCGTTCTGCCGGTGGCGCAGGCGTCGCCTGCAGTCATTGAGCCTCCGCCGCAGCAAATGGCGCAACCGGAAGAGGATGAAGTCCCACCACCGCAGCAGCCAGCTCCGCAACCACCAACCTAGAGTTTAATTTTTGCCGGATCGTTGAAACCTGTAGGAGCCATCGCGGAGGCGCACGGCGCTCCCCGCGCGATGGGCTTTTCTTGCGCGAACTTCAGTTGTGAATTAGTCGGACCGGAATAGTGGAGAACCCACTACCCGTCAACGCGTTCGGATTTCCGGAAGCGCTGCCGCATCCCGCGACATTCAGGATCACGGCTTGAAACTTTCCACTCGGACTCGGATTGGTAGTTTCCTGCTGAATCCCCAACTGCAAAAACCCAACGACCGTCGTGGGTGTACAGTTTGGCCCGTTGCATACTTGAAGCGGACTGTTTCCGTAGATTGGTACTGTGACTACAGAATCGCTATGGCTGATGCTGGCAGCGCCCTGAAAAGCAGGTTCAGGATTATCGGTGCCTCCAGTGATCGTGGCGGGAAGAAAAGGAGGCCCCGAAGGATTGGGGTTGAACAGATCTTGTCCGTTGTTCGGTCCCCTACCGGTTGCGTGAATCAAGCAGTCAACGCCTTCGTCAGTCAGAGCCCGCAGCCCTCCGGCGGTATCGACCATCACGGATTGACCTGGGCCGATGGTCTGTCCGCACGTGAATTGTGTCCATTGCGAGGAGCACGCAATGTTATCCAGGTAAGAGTTCGTGCCGACAAACGAGCAGGCAGAAACAGCTCCAGTAGATGGGCACAAAGGGGGTGGAGTTGTCGGAATATCCAGGGGATAGAACTGTGTCGTAGGTGGGCTCTGATTGAGCGTGACTGATCCACTAGCTTTTACTTTGTCAAAAAGGACGGTTTGACCGAGGAAGGCCCCATTGCTTTGAATAGCTCCCGTGACGGGGTCAACAAAATATGCGAATGTCTTGGCCCCACTCGCACAATTGACGCCGGTACCGACGTTGGTGGGATCGCAGTTCGGGACAAGCCACGGTTTGACCGACAGCTGGATTGGCAAGGTTTCGCCGGATGGATTGTAAGCTTCCGCCAAAGCCGTTGCGCTGACCGAACTTGGACTGCTACCCCAGATCCGGGAGAACAAAACCGGCAGGCCAGTCCGTTGGACCTTCACGCTGAACCGAGGATTCCCCGCATCATTAAGATTGCAATTAATCGATTGCACGGTCGCCGGCTGGCCCGCCACCTGATTCTGGCCAGCCACTGCTTCCGCTTCCCGGTTAGCCAATGCTGAACGACCCGGTCCTCCACTCTGACAGACGTCACTGGCGGTGAAGTAGGCGGACGCCGAGGTGTATCCGGAGTTGGCAATGATCCTCGCCCCGGCCAGGGCAGCTGCATCCGCAGCACGCTGCGCCTCGCCTTGCGAAACGTAAAGCATGACGAGGTCTATGGCGAGAGCCGCCACTGCCAGGAAAGCCATTAGCGCGACGCCAACCAGGATAATTGTCTGGCCCGATTCCCTTTGTCGCCCTCTCGACCCACTTTTAATCATGGCTAAAATTTCAATTCAGATTCTGCATCACTGCGGCCGATGAAATTGTTGAGGGTAAATAATTCGCATTCGAAACCAGCAAGGTGATCACATTGCTGAACGTCCATTTATAAGGATAATCGATCGTAATTTTGGTGGCCTCCACAGTTTCCGTAGCGGACGGCATTGGTGGACTTGGCAGGTTCACCGTGTAGGTGAGGCCGCGTTCAATCTTGAGCTGCAAAGAGCCGGGGCAGCCGGAACTCGCGGTAAAAGACCAGGCCAGGGTTCCAGCGGACGCCGCGGCTGCGCCCGCGAGTCCGCAATCGTTCACCTTGGCGCTGACGAGTGTACTCTCAGCCGCGTCGCGCACCGCGCAAATCGATGCCGGAGCATTGCAGGAGCCCGACGCTGGGTTGGTGAGATCGCTGGTCGGCTGATTTGCAGCAACCCGGGCGGCTTCGCCGGCAACGATGCCGAGCTTTTGTTTCAAGGTGAATGCAGAGCCGAAATCAAAGATGCCTACCACCAGCACGGCCAGCAGGGGCAGTGAAACTGCGAACTCGGCAATCTGCGCCCCGCTGTCTTCGCCGAACCGACTGCGAAAAATGTAGGAGCGCGCAGCCATCAGTACTCCATCGGTGCATCGGCGGTGGCGGGAATATTGAGAGATTGCAGGTTAATTAGAGGGAAGGCAAGCGAATCAGGATATTGGAAGCTGACGCGGGCCCCGCATTGCTGCGTCTGCCCCCCTGGGTTCAACAATACTCCCTGGCACACGGTGATGTTGTTTCCAGTGACATTACAGGCTGGCGTAACCGGCGGAGATGTGCAGAGGGTTGTGGCTGGTTGATAGGTTTGGATCTGGCTGGGGTCGAGGTGGGCCGCCTGCAATGCCTCGTTTACCTCACCCGCGACCGCGCCCGGTAGCGGGGTGGCGTTGCCGCAGCTGGCGCAGGTAGAGTGCGCGGCCAGCAAGGCGCCTGC
>JAFAWN010000254.1 GCA_019241735.1 Terriglobales bacterium | reverse complement strand
CATAAAGTCTGCAGCCACCGCTGTGATTTTATCATACTGATGGTATGACATAGGTATGAATATTAGTATGCCTCGAAGTGCCACCGCCACCCCAGATCGCGCGCGCGACGCGTCCTGCTTTACACTGATTGCTTGAATCATCTTCTGCAATCGCAAATTAATGAACTCCGCTCGGGCGACCCCAGATCGCTAGCCCGAGCGCTCTCAATCGTCGAGAATCATTACCCCGGATGGTCAGATCTGCTCAAAGGCCTTTTCCCTTTCACCGGCCATGCTCGCGTTCTGGGGTTAACCGGCCCCCCTGGAGCGGGCAAGAGCACGATCGTGGATCAACTCGCCCGCTATTATCGCCAAGGAAACCACACAGTTGGGATCATCGCCGTCGATCCAAGCAGCCCCTACACCGGCGGCGCGATTCTGGGCGATCGCATCCGCATGCAGGAACATTCCGCCGACTCCGGTGTGTACATACGAAGTATGGCAACACGGGGTTCGCTGGGCGGACTGGCGAGGGCCACCGCAGATGCCGCCACGGTGCTCGACGCTTCGGGGCGCGACGTAGTCTTGATTGAAACCGTGGGTGTGGGACAAGATGAGGTGGATGTGGTCCGTCTCGCCGACGTCACGGTGCTTATCCTGGTGCCGGGAATGGGAGACGACGTGCAGACCATCAAAGCCGGCATCATGGAAGTTGCGGACATCTTCGTCATCAACAAGAGCGATCGCGAGGGTGCGGACCGGACCGAGCGCGAAATACGCGCCCTGCAATCGCTGGCAATGCGCAGTGATGGCTGGATTCCGCCTATCGTTAAAACGGTTGCCACTGAAGGAAAGGGGATCCCCGAGCTGGGCCAGTCCATCGACCAATACCAGGCTTATCTCAAGACTGGAAACCGGATTCTTCAGCGCAAGATACAGACTTGGCGCGACCGGCTTATCGAAATGCTGCGCGACTCACTTCTGGAAATGACGGTCGCTCAGTTGGGCGAGAAGCGATTATCAGAGTATGCGGCGGAAATAGCTGCGCACAAGTGTGATCCCTATACTTTAATCGAAGAAATCATCCGAAACGTGGGCAGAACGCGGGAAGCTCAATGTTAGATCATCTTGGAATCGCAGTGAAGTCGCTGACCGCCGCGAAAGAAATTTACGAAAAGCTCGGCCTGAGTGTGAGCGCGGAGGAAGTGGTCCCCTCCGAAGGGGTGCGACTGGTAATGGTCCCGCTGGGCGCGAGCCGCATCGAGTTGCTGGAGCCGGCCTCCGAAGATTCGCCCATCGCCAGGTTCCTGGCGAAACGGGGAGAAGGGTTGCATCACATATGTTTGCGGGTACCGGACCTAGTTGCAACAGTGCATAAATTGAAGGCTGACGGGGTCCGTTTAGTTTCGGACACGATCAAGACCGGCGCTGGCGGCCACCGCTATGTTTTCGTGCACCCATCCAGCGCGGGCGGAGTCTTGCTGGAATTGGTGGAATCGGGACATTGATCTCATCTTTATGATTCTTCTCGCAGTCGATACTTCAGGCAGGCGCGGCTCGGTGGGGCTAATACAAGCCGAAACTACGGGACAGTGCACGCTGCTCGAGGAGGCGTCTCTCGCCGGCGGTGTTTTTTCAGCACAGCTTCTACCTGAGATTGCCGGGACGCTGAACACCCGCGACATCGGAAAGGAACAATTAGAAGCATTTGTGGCGGTTTCCGGCCCGGGATCGTTCACTGGATTAAGGGTCGGATTGGCAGCGATCAAAGCACTGGCCGCGGTCCTGGAAAAACCAATCGCAGCCGTGTCATTGCTCGAGGCAATTTCCGTCGCCTCGGGGTTGGAAGGAAGTGTTATTGCGTTAATGGACGCAGGGCGCGGCGAACTTTATGCAGGCAAATATGAAGTTTCCAATTCGTCGGCGTTAAAGCTTTGGGAACAACTTTGGACGCGAGAGCAATTACTGCAAGGCGTGGAAAATTCCACGCTGATTGCAACCGACATGATTTTGGCTGAATCATTACGTGCGCACGGCCTTGACGTTCTGCTCGTTGGTCCCCCAAGTATCGAAGCTGTGGCGCAGCTTGGATGGAAAAAGATTCTCTCCGGCGGCGCAGTTTCGGTCGAAGAATTGGACGCCAGTTATATCCGGCGCGCAGTGCCAGAGATGTCTGCAGGCGTTACCCGGTGATTCTTCTTTCCCATCCATGGCAACTTACATCCGCTTCGCCACGCCGTCGGACATCCCCTGCATAGTTGCGATCGCGGCAGCATCTCCTACGGCGGCCCATTGGAGCGTCGAGCAGTATCAGTCGGCACTTCTTGAGCGCGGGAGAGTAGTTTTGCTTCTCGAATCCGCGAGCGACGCTGTTAGGCAGGTCGAAGGCGTCCTGGTTGCGCGAATTCTGGGACCCGAGGCCGAGATCGAAAACCTTGTGATTGCTGCTGCTGCTCAGCGGAAGCGCCTGGCGAGCCGTCTGCTGGATCATTTTTTGGAATTCGCGCGGCAACAGGGCGCGGTGAAGGCCTTCCTCGAAGTCCGGGAATCAAATTCCGGCGCGCGGGCTTTTTACGAGGCGCGAGGATTCACCCCAGATACCCTTAGAAAATCGTATTACCGCGATCCCCCCGAAAACGCACTCCTGTATACCCTTGATATCAAATAGGTTAACCAAAAAGATGCGGGTTCCAGATTGGGATTGTTTAAATTTAGCAGTGAGATTTTCACTATTGATGAGGCTGGAGGCGTGTGGTAGTTTTACCGTCTAGAGAGCCCCTTAGGAGGTCCGATTGGATGTCAGCTGCTAAAGGCGCACACCTCGCAGGCCACGAAGAATTTCAGAAGCTCGTACAGGAGCACACCCAGTACGAGCAACGTCTCGATTCCCTCACCCATAAGCGGTTTCTCTCGGATGATGAAAAATTGGAGGAAGTGCGGCTTAAAAAACTGAAATTAAGATTGAAAGATCAGATGCAGCAGATCGAGCGCACCTACCGCCAGGTCCAGGTCGCCTAGCTTTAAACAAAAGTCTTCGCTGGTCCACGCCGTGTACACGTTGGCTGTGCCCGGCTTTTCGCTTTTCCATCGCCTTCGGTGTCATCCGAGCGTGTTTCCTGTCGGCCTGCACTATAATCCACCTATCTTCCTGAATGGTTAGAGACGGCTATTACTACGCCTTCGCATTTTTGGCCGCTGCCCTGCTAGCGGGCTGGCTTGCGGGGCCGGCCTGGTCGCTTCCGCCAATAGTCCTGGCGGCGTTCTTCTTGTGGTTCTTTCGGGATCCGGAACGGGCGGTTCCTGATGCCGCCGGCACAGTCGTTTCACCGGCGGATGGCAAAGTCACCGATATATCCACGACCCGCGTCGGCGGAATCGAGCGAATCCGCATTAGTGTCTTCTTGAACGTGTTTGACGTGCATGTGAACCGCTCGCCGATTGCCGGAGTCATCAGCGACATCCGCTATCAGAAGGGGAAGTTTTCCAATGCGATGGGGGCTGCCTCGGCGGAGCACAACGAACAAAATATTGTGACCGTTGATGGCGGCGAGGGCAACGTCGTCTTCAAGCAAATTTCGGGACTGTTGGCGCGACGCATTGTGTTCACCAAACGCCTTGGGGATCGTGTCGAACGTGGAGAGCGCGTAGGGATGATCAAGTTTGGATCACGGGTTGACATTCTGATGGACCCCGCGGCGGCCATTCGGGTTAAAGTCGGCGACAGGGTAAAGGGAGGAGCCAGCATAATAGGGTTCCTGCCCGGTGGAGACATGCCATCGCGGATGGCTGCCGGCAGCGAAAAGGGACTGGAAAGTGCGCTCCCGATGGAACGGAGTACACCGTGATGGATCGGTTGGAATCCGGAGTGGCAGTGTCGCCCAGGAGGCGCAAGGAAGACCGTCCGTCGCGCCGGCTCAGCAAGGGCATGTACATACTCCCGTCGTTGTCTACGACGGCGAACATCGCAGCCGGATATTACGCGTTATTGCAAACGACGGCCGAACCCGCGCATTTCGATAATGCCGCCATTGCTATCGGATTTGCTGTGATGTTCGATGGGCTGGACGGTTTTATTGCGCGCATGACCAACACCAGTAGCGACTTTGGCCGGGAACTGGACTCGTTGGCGGATGTAATCACCTTCGGAGTCGCTCCCGCCATGCTCGCCTGGATGTGGGGGTTTCACGGGTTGCGGGTGATTTCATCTTCTCCGCAATTGATCGCGAAAATAACTCAACTGGGTGCTATCGCCAGCTTTCTGTTCCTGATCGCGGGCGCAAGCCGCCTGGCGCGTTTTAATATCACCTCTAATCCGCAGCCGTCCAATCCTGGCCGTCCGGGCAAGAAATATTTCGTCGGTATGCCGATCCCTGCCGGGGCCGGAGTCATTGCTGCGGTGGTACATTTCTCCGGCGATCCGCTGGTATGGTGGGGGACGGCCGTCACGTGGCTGCTTATTCTGTGCACAACTGCGTATCTGATGGTGAGCCGGTGGCGGTTTTATAGCTTCAAAGGCATTGATTTCAGATCGCGTCAACGATTTCAGCTCATCATTTTGCTGGCGCTGCTTTTTGCCGCTATCTGGTATTTCTCGAGACCTGTGCTGTTCGTCATTGCGCTTCTGTACATGTTCTCCGGCATATTCTGGCGTCTGCAATGGACTTTCCGAAGAAGGGCCAAGCGGCCTCCTCCGGCGTACGAGGAGGCATCACAAACCTCATGAGCTCCAACCTGAAACTTCCATCGCTGCCGCACTCAGATCCCGTTCGAGGCGGCAATCTTTACCGCCTGGCGATCGTCGGCGCGGGTACGCTCAAGGGAAAAGAAATTGCCGAGGTGCTGGCGGACCGGAATTTTCCGTCTCTGGACATCAAGCTTTTGGATGACGATGAGTCGCTGGGGAAATTGGAGGCGATGAAGGACGAAGTCACATTTATTCAAAGCGTCCGACCGGAACACTTCGACAAAATTGACTTCACTTTTTTCGCCTCGGACCGCGAGTCCACCCGCAAGACCTGGAAAACCGCCCGCAAAGCAGGAAGCTCGATTGTAGATCTCTCGTATGCACTCGAAGACGATCCTGAGGTTGCGGTGCGTTCGCCCTGGGTCGAGCGGCAACTGGGAATAGGGCCAACCCTGGAGCTGCAACCTCAGCCTGCGGTAGTGGCGCATCCAGCTTCTGTGGCACTGGCTTTGCTGTTTTTGCGGATGGAAAAGGCCGGGCCGCTTCGGAAAGTTTCGGCCACAGTCCTGCAGCCTGCCTCCGAACATGGACAAAAAGGCATGGACGAACTTCACGAGCAAACGGTGAATTTACTTTCTTTCCAGCCCCTGCCGAAAAACGTGTTCGATACCCAAGTCGCCTTCAACGTAGTAAATCAGTACGGCAAACATTCTGATCCGCCAATGGCGAGCTTAGAACGGCGCATCCTGAATCATTTTCAACGCATAACCGGCAAGCACGGCGGACTTTCTCTGCTATTGCTGCAGGCACCGATCTTTCACGGTCATGTATTTGCACTCCATGTCGAGATGGGCGGCAGCGTTGATCTTGCTCAAATCTCCCAGGCAATTGCCGGTGACCACATCAAAGTAACGCAACCAGAAGATGAGGCACCGAACAATGTTAGCGCCGCGGGACAAGGCGACATCCTGGTCTCAGTATTGCCCGATCCTCGCGACGCCAGTAGCCTTTGGGTTTGGGCGGCGTCCGACAACCTGCGTATCTCAGCGTCGAATGCCGTGGAATGCGCTGAAGCAATGGCTGCCAGCCGCCCGCGGGGCAAGATCCAGTGAAGACTCTCTGCAGCCGCTTATCCGCAACCTGCCTTTCCGTCTGGTTGTTGTCCTGTATTGCGTGTGGCTACCACACCGCGGGCCGTGCCGTAACTCTTCCGTCCAATATCCAGACCATTTCCGTTCCGGCATTTGTGAATCGGACGCAGACTTTTAAGATCGAACAAAGGCTTACCAGTGCCGTGGTGAGAGAGCTTGGGGCCCGAACCCATTACCGCGTCGTGAACCAGTTGGACGATGAAGCAGACGCGACCTTGCGGGGAACTGTTCTCGCGGTCTACACCGGGCCTATTACCTATGACTCCCAGACCGGACGCGTGGCGAGCGCGCTGGCGTCGGTTAGCATGAAAGTTTCGCTGATCAGCAAGAGCGGGAAGGTGCTGTACGAGAATTCCTCCTACACTTTCCGCGAGCAATATCAGGTTTCGAGCGAGCTAAGCAGTTTTTTCGAGGAAGACTCGCCTGCATTCGAACGGCTCTCGCACGAGTTCGCCAGGACTCTGGTTTCCAACCTACTGGAGGGATTCTAAGCATGCGGTCATTCGTCCAGTCTGACCGCTTCGTGGCCGAGGTGGAGACACGCAAACTGCGCCCGGCCTACGTTTTTGTGGGCGATGAGGTATTTTTTCGCAACCGCTGCCGCGC
>JAFAWN010000218.1 GCA_019241735.1 Terriglobales bacterium | reverse complement strand
TTAATAATCGGCCCCCTTTTTTGGGGATTTTTTTTCGCGATGGGCCTCAACAGCTCCCCTACAGAAGTGTTCTGGAAACCCGGTCAGGACTGCTCTTAGGAAGAGCGATGCAAGATCTTCTTGAACGGATATCGTTAACAACTCTCGCACTCGCGTTGATCCTATCAATCAGCGACTGCCTCGCTGCGCCTCAGGGCGAAGCCGCGAAGGTTACCCTGAGCGCCCGGTCGGATCGTGACGAATGTCGCAAATTTCTTCCCCAAGTTTTTGCCGATGTATTGGCCGAAATTAAGACGAAAACGCACGTGGCCATTCTGCTTCCCAGCCATTTAGTCGAGCCAATCGTAGACGCGAAACACGCATTTATTGAGAACGCCAACGCGGACGCATATGCGGTATCGCTGTATTACGAGATTGGATTTGGAAACTCTGGTTTTGCAGGGTCATTTTCAGCGCAGGCCAAGTCCAAATATAAACCTGGAGAAGTGTCAGACGTTATTCCGGTGAAACTGGCTCATGGCCTTCGCGGATTCTTCAGAGCCGTTAGCTGTGGAGGATCATGCGCTCCCGCGAACCTATGGTGGGAACAGAATGGCACCCTGTACCAAATTCAATTGCACCTCCCGTCTACCCTTAGCGAACATAATCAAGAGAAGGCCATAGTGAATCTTGCTGATTCGTCCATCACTGGCGGTCCCCGCTGATGGATCGATGTCGTCCACGCCAGCGTCGCCGTGAACCTTGGCGTAACTAAAACGCGGTCGCGAACTCTCTTTTAGCAACAAGATGAAGACTGACTCTCGGAGCGCTCCGAAATATTATGAAAGGGCAGGCAATGAACATCAGCTCGAAACCAAAAACCTAAATGAAGTTCAGGGTAGGCGTCGGAAAGTTGGCCAGGTTCGGAAAAATCGACGGCAAATCCGACGACTGCACGCCAAACCACTTTGCTAGCGTCGCCCCGTACTGATCGAGAGACGTGGTCGGAATCCAGCGTCCCTGACCGGTTGCGTCATCCGGCCCATTGAGGGCGAGCGTGGGAAAAGTGCCGTAGAAATCCTTTCCTTTGACCGCGCTTCCCATGATCATGTGATGGCTTCCCCAGGCATGGTCGCTGCCCGAGGTGCTGTCCGGCTGCAGGGTGCGCGCGAAATCGGAGAGGGTAAAGGTGGTCACGTTTGAGTCAACGCCGAGCTCAACCGTTGCGTTATAGAACGCGTTCATCGACTGGCTGAGGTCTTTGTAGAGTGCGAGCTGTTGTGGCAGCTGGTTGCTGTGAGTATCGAAGCCGCCGATGGAAACAAAAAATATCTGCCGCGCCAGGCCGAGCGCCGAGCGCGCCTGAATGATGTTTGCCACCTGCTTCATCTGGCCGCCAAGACTCGAGGTGGGGAAAGGCGTAGCCAGAGTCTTATTCGACGCCAGCGCGGTGGCCAGGGTTTTTCCGTCATTGATGGCGTTAGAGGTGACTTTGCTGGCCGATTGGATGAGCGATAGTCCGTTGTCAAAGGTGAGCAAGCTTTGCAGCGCGGTCAGGCGCGCATTGTCGGAAGTCGAACCATAGAATCCGCTCAGAGGCGCGGTTGGATCGCCGCTGGATTCTACGCAGCGTAGCGACAGGCCTTCGACGAAGATGCTCGTTCCCGCAAGCGAAATCGAAATGGGGAAATTCCCGCCGTAAATGGATTGGATCTTATCCGCTAGGCGGCCGCCCCATCCTGCATCAGAAAGAGTTTCAGCAGCGGCGGTCTGCATTTGCGCCTGCTGGTCAGCATGAGAAAACAGGTTCTGCGGGAACGATCCTTGCCCCTGGAGGAATTGCGCGCGGGTCGTCGGCTGCACCAGCGTTCCCACATTCGTCAGTACCGCCAGTTTCTGGTTGTTGAATAACTGCTGCACCTCAACCAGCGAGGGATGCAACCCAAAGGGACTGCCAATGCTGGGGGGCGTGATCGACAGCAACTGATTTTGCGGAAGCGCGAGGTTGCTGCGTATGCTGGCGTAGTTCGCATAACCGGCGGAATCGTTTGGAACAATCATGTTGTTAGCATCATTGCCGCCAAACATGAAAATACAGACCAAAGCTTTGTAATCGGTGGAAGTTTGCGCCATGGCATTCATCAGACCCAAGCGTCCAAAGCTGGCGGCAGCCATTCCGGCGGCGGCGGAGCAGCAGGTTTTCTTAACGAAATCACGGCGCGACATCTTCCTCATGACTATTTCTCCATTAAGTTTCTTCTGGAATCTTTATTCGGCATGCAAGGGCAAAGTTCGAACGCAAAGTTCAGAAACAAAATTCAAAAACTGCTTCAGTGTTGCACCTGATACTGCGACGAGCCGCCGATCAAATAAAACGCGGCCTGTGTTCTCTCCGTCGGATCAGTAATTCCGGTGAGCGCAGTGACCAGCGTGGCGCGCATATCGGAGGCCATCTGGCCATGCAGCATCACTGCTGAGATTGAATCGAGGAGCTTATTCACGTCCCCTGCCAGCGCAACATATTGCGACAGATATATTTTTGTGTTGGGGCCAACGTTGCCGTAAATCAGATCGTTGACAAAATTTATGCGGGCCACGGTGGTGCTGCTGTTCAGCAGCTTGAATTCCGGACCCAGCAACTGCGTCCCGGGCACAATGTAGCTGGGTGGATAGAAATTGAAGACCGATGGCGGATAAAACGGATATTGCCCCATGTTCGCAGCGTAGTACTGAATATAGTTTCCGCCGTCGGTAGTGGTGTTTACCGCGCGCAGCATGTTGAGGATGTGCAACAGCGGCTCTTTTAAGTGTCCGTCGCCGGCCTGCAACTGAGTCGGATCATCGCCGCGGCGCGCCTCGGGATCCATGAGAATCGCGCTGACGACGGCCTTGAGATCGCCGCGCACACCGCTGCCGTTGTCGTTGAAAATATTCGCCACCCGCGAAACATAATCCGGACTGGGATTGCTGGTCACCAGTTTCTGAATCAGCTGCTTGGCCAGGAACGGCCCGACATTGGGATGATTGAAGATGTTCTGCAGCGCGGCATCGAGATCAGTTTGCGCTCCCCCACCCGCCGGCAAAACCGTGTTATTCAGCAGCGTCTTCGCGGAGCTGTTGTGATTGGAATCGAACGGGATCATTGGCCCGCTGTAGTAGGGAGCATCGTAGAACTGCGCTGGCTGTCCGGGCGTCGCGGGATAGGTCCATCCCGTAAATGCAGCGGCGAAACCGGTCACGGTAGTTTGCGTATATGTGGGAATCGGGATGCCTGAGCCGTCAAGCTGCGGGGTGCCGTCGGGGTTCAGTTCCGCGAGCCCAATAGTGAAGAGCTGCAACACTTCGCGCCCATAATTTTCATTGGGACGGCAGCCATTGCATCCATCGTTATTGGCCATGTTGAGATAGGAACCCATCGCCGGGCTGAGGGTGACGTCTTTAAGCAAGGTGGCGTGGTTTCCCCAGGCGTCGTTCTGCATCATGTTCATCCACAGGACGAACGCGTTCGGATCGGAGATCGCAACCCCCGAGATAACGAAGATTTCCGAGAGCGCGAACGAAACTCTCTGCCGCAACTGATCGGGACCGTTCACGGCATGGGCGAAGAATTGTTTCTGCACGAAGGAAAGATCGTCCTTGGGTCCGGGCTGCGAGTAGGTGGAAGCAGGCGCGGAGAACTGCTCATTCAGAAATGCCTGAAAACCAATTTGCTGCACGTGGGCGATCGATTGCGGAGTCGGGCCCCAGGTGGATTGCTCAAGGAATCGCGCCGCGGCGGTGGCGCTGACCGCGGATGTGCCGGCATTGACTTGCACGTTCATCGAACTGGAGGCCGCCGATCCAGGATCCGGATTCTGTACCGCTACCGGAACGGCGCCCACTTGCGCGGAAAGCGCGGTGCCGGTTGCCGTCAACTGCGTGGAGGAGACGAATTGGGTGGGGATGAAACTGCCGCCGAACACCACGGTTGCGCCGTTAACAAAATTGCTTCCGGTAACCGTGAGCGAAAAATTCCCCACCGTGATTGGACTGGGCGATACCGAAGTCAGCACCGGGATCGGGTTTTCTAGCGTCAGGCTCGCAGTTGAGCTGCTGCGCGAATCCGCCATGCTGGTTGCCGCAACTGTTACCGCTCCCCCAGGAGGTGTGGCAGGAGCGGTGTACAAACCGCCGGCGGTGATGACTCCCAGGGTGGAGTTTCCGCCGGCTATGCCATTCACTAGCCAGGTGACGGACGCGTTCGTTGTGCCGGAAACCGCAGCGGAAAATTGCTGGTTAGCTCCGGGACGCAGGCTGGCCTGGGTGGGGCTCACCGTTACGTGCACGACATCCGCCGCTTGTACCAGGACGCTGAGTGATTGCGCGGAGGTTGCTGATCCCGGATCCGGGTTCCGGACCGAAATTTGCATGGTCCCGGCCTGTCCTGCGGAAGCGTTTCCCGAAGCCGTTAGCTGGGTGGAAGAGACGAATGTCGTTGGCAGCGCGGTCCCGCCAAATATGATTTGCGCGTTTTTGACAAACTTGCTGCCGGTTGCGGTAACTGTGAAGGCTCCCACCGGAATGGTCGTAGGGGAAACAGAAGCCAGCACGGGAACCGGATTTTCCAGGGCCACGGTGGCGTTTCCGCTGATCCGGCTATTGGTGGCGCTGGTTGCGGTAATTTCGAATGAATCGGAGGGGGGAAGGCTGCTGGGCGCGGTATAAAGTCCGTTGGCATCAATCGTGCCATAGGTGGAATTCCCTCCCGGCACGCCATTTACCGACCACGAAGTCGTGGAAGCCGAAACCGGACTGTTACCCGGAAGAGTGGTGCGTCGCGAGACCTCGATCAGGTTTGCGGAAGACTGGGGGCTCCGACTGGAAGTTGGAGATTGCGGCGATTCAGCCGAAATTACCGAAAATTGCTGGCTCGCCCCCGCCCGCAGCGTCACCGAGGATGGGGTCACATTCAGCCCCGGATTGGGATTGAGCGAACATCCCGCGAGAAATAGTGCTGCGAATAGAAGGGCGAAGCAGTGGAGGCGCGTTCGGGAATGTCGCATTGGGGGAATCCTCACGGAAACTTTTAGCGAACGTGAAAGGAGGGTAGGGGAGAGTTGGGGTTGGCGGAAAGGTCGCGAGAGTCCAGTTGAAGGCCCCGGTTTAGGACACTTCCCAAAATGGAACTGGCTTTAGAAAAAGATGGCCGGTCGGACAGGAATTCCAGGAGTTGGGCCGGGAGTGACCTTCCGCAGGCACAACATCTTCCGACTTAGTGGCCGGAATCGCGAGGGGAGTTCTGGTCACTCCACCCCAGTTGGCGCCTATTCGAAAGCACGCGGACCGGGTGTCCACCGCCACATACCAAAGCCACGGCGCACGATAGTGCTGGTTTAAGAGGTATTTAACGGGGGCGGCGCAGCAAACGCGTATAATCGTCGAATACCTTAACCTCGAAGACCCATCGCAGACCCTATCTTGCGCCTTCGCGATTGAGAGAACCAGTTTCGAGAAACAGTGCCCGCAAATCGGGAACCGTCTGCCATTCGCTGCTGCGATAGACAGGCCGCTGAGTGCTTGAGGCTGTGGGATCGAAAATGAAGGGGGAGAGACGATGTCGCAACGAAATGGGGACAAATCGAGGTATAACCGCGAGCGCAAGCAGAACATCCATCGGCGCACGCGCACCCGGGAGCTGCTGAGCGCTGAAGCCCAGGGTCAAAGCGGGGGCAATCGCGCGGCTGACCGCGTTAATAATGCGGTTGAACGCGATAATAAAGAGACGGCTGCGGACAAAAAGAATATGCTGTCCGGGACTTCGGAGGTTCTGCATGCCTAGAGCGATGCCGGCCTCACTCAATTTTCCGTCCCTGAGTAAGAAAAAGATTTTGCTGATCGACACCCACGCCACCACCCGCGACCTGCGCGCCAAGATCATGCGCAAGTTGGGCATGGAGGTTGAGTCCGCCCCCGGCGTTAACGAAGCCCGCAGCGTGTGGCACGCCAAGTCGTATGATTTGATCCTGGTGGATGTTCGCAATGATGGAGAGAATCTGGAAAAATTCTGCGACGAAATGAGGAATGCGAAGCCTCCGCAATCGATTGCGTTTCTGGTGGGGAAGCCGGGTTATCTTGCCAGCGCCCCCTCCGTGGATGGCGCGACAGAGGAAGGCGTGGCCGCGGCCGACAGCCTGTGGGAAGAAATGGTCGTGGCGCTTTATTCCAACGCCTGTGACGGGCTGCCACGGCGGTGGGGATTTATCGAGGCCTCGTGGCGAATTGCGGCGACCAGATCGCTGAAAGACCCGAGAAATAAGATCCCGGTAGAAGGGGATATTCCGCGCTGGTCATGGGCGGCAGCGGTAAAGCAGCAGGCGGAAAAGGTGGCGGTTTAAACTCAGCCACCGGGCATTTTACGTTTGCATCATAAGGACAGAGAACACTATGAAGAAGCTTTTTGTCGGCAACATCCCCCACAGCACCACCGAAGCAGAATTGCGCGCGCTGTTTGAACCGCATGGCAAGGTTGACCAGGTGAGCGTGGTCACCGATCGTGAGACCGGGCGCTCGCGAGGGTTCGCTTTTGTTGAAATGACCGACGCCGCGGAGGCGGAAAAGGCGATCGCGGAGCTGAATGGCAAGGAACTGGGAGGACGCACCCTGAATATTAATGAGGCCCGCCCCAAGACTGACCGGCCCAGCGGTCCACGCGGCGGAGGGCGTCCGGGTGGTGGCGGACGCTCAAGTGGTGGAGGCGGAGGCCGCGACGATTATCAAGGGCACGCCCGGCAGCCGCGCGAACCCCGCTGGTAGAATTTTTTGGCCGGTACGCTGCGACCCTCTGCTTTGCGGTACCATTAAAGTAGATAACTAACGATGCGCCCATTGGAGGTGTCGAATGGCTGGTCGAAGTCGCTCAAGTTTCACCAAAAGATTGAAGGAACGCTCGCGTCAGGAGAAAGCCCGCGAAAAGGCAGAGCGCAAGGTTCAGCGGAAGATGGAAAAGCAAACCGGCGGCGCTGAGGATAGCGTCCAGTTGGAGGATTTTTCCGCAGTAGAAGAGCAGTGGGCCCTGCCTAATACCATGCAGGAAGAGTAGGCCGTTTTCCCGCGCACTCATTCGTGCAAGACGCGAATGTGGTGACGATTTCATAAGGATAGAAGGCTACAGAATGCTCCAGCCGGACTCGCACCACGAGTCCGGCTTTTCGCGTTTGGTGAATCCCACCCGGCCCGAACAAACTCGTCCGCACTATTGGGGACCGGCAGGTTTGCCTGGAAAAAAAGCAATGGAACACACCAAAGTAACGTGGGAGAAGCCGCGCGGGTCGCGGGAATCGCAGCCTGCTAAGGCCTTCTACCGGAAGTCCTGTATTGCCGGGGCCAAGCATCTCCCTCATGTTAAAGGGGACTCCCTCCGTACTCATTAAAAGCCTGAAAGATAACGCTCGCGGAAAACATGCTCCGTACTTGCTGATTTCTTCTCATCCCCGAGATTTAGATTTGGAGATCTCTTGATCTGGAGATGTATGGATAAGGATGTCGTCTATCGTGGGTTCGCGCTTAAGCCAAGAGTCCGGATCGCTGCCATTATTCTTGCCCTGGTTGCGCTCACCAGCTACGTCTGGGCGGATCCAAATGCGGACCAAGGCAACGGGGAACCGCTAAAGCAACTGAGCCTGGAGCAATTGGGCAACGTCGAGGTAACCGCAGCCTCAAAAGAGCCTACGGAAGTCTGGCATACCACCGCAGCCATCTACGTCATTACGCAGGAAGATATACGCCGCTCCGGCGCCACCAGTCTGCCGGAAATTCTTCGCCTCGCGCCTGGGGTGCAAGTGTCTCGCATCGACTCCGACCACTGGGTGGT
>JAFAWN010000159.1 GCA_019241735.1 Terriglobales bacterium | reverse complement strand
GCTTTCTTATGGGACCGTTACCGAAACTGTGGCGGAGGTTCGGCCGTACTGATTCGTTGCGTAAAGCGTATACGTCGTCGTTTGTGCCGGAGTTACCGTCGCGGTATTTCCTCTCACAGCGCCGACTTGAGGCGACACTACATAATAGGAAGCGCCGCTGGCCTGCCAGTTGAGCGTGACGCTTCCGCCTGAGCTCACGCTGCTGGGACTCGCCGTGAAACTCGCGATCACAGGTGCGGATCCCTGCGGCACATTGGCAGCCGTATAAATCGGATTCATCTGCACCACTTCGAAAGCGGAAGCCGGAACCTGCGACAGGTTATGCAGGTCATTGTTGTCCCACCGGTCGTCGGGAGCGCCGCTAATAAACATTGCGCTGCCATTGTCGGCCATGATCAATCCGTAGTGCTTCATCGCAGTCAGAAGCACCTGGACATTCGTCGAGAATGGCGAGATGTCGAAGCTTGCCTTCAGTCGCAAACGCATTCCCATGGGGGGCGCGAAAGGCGAGGCTGAGTTCGCCGCCCAATGCGAGGCCGGAGGCACCATCGCTGCAGCGCTCTGCGGCAAGGTAAACCGGATCGCATGTGGAATTGCACCGGCTGCGACTTCGTCATAACGCGCCATTCCCGGAAAAATCGGCAAGCCGGCTGCGTCAGCGGAAGTCCACGTCCATGGGCGCTGTTCGCCATTCTGAAGATCCCAAACTGCGGCGGAGTCGGCGTTCCAGCTTCCGTCAGTGTTCACGTGAGAGTTGTAAAGCTCGTACAGGAAGCAATTGCTGTTGTCGAGGACCAGAACATGGCGGTCGCCATTCCCCGGATTAGGATAGCCCTCGATGGCGGCATTCACGGGGATGGGCATAGGTCCGGGATCGCTCTTGGAGCCGTAGGCAGTGAAGTTGATGTTCACCAGCGCCTGCGATCCGTCAACGACCGTGTACGGAATGCCGATGCTTGATCCCGCGTATGTTCCAGAACCAAAGTCCGGATGCAGTCCGATGCTGGGCCCGATAAAGTTGATGATCGCAGCGGAATTGGGATCGACGGCCGCGGCAGAGATATCCTGATTCCATGGGTCAGTCGAAGGGAATGGACGAAAGCCATTCAGACTGGCTCCCTGGCCCAGGGACATCCCGCTGCAAGTGCTGGACTGTGGTGCGCTTGGGCTGGCACTGTTTCCGGGCAAAGAGCCGGTTTGCGCCGCAGGGCCGCCTCCGCAACTTGTGAAAAAGAGTGTGCCCAGCAGGGTTGAAATAATCAGCGTTATCTTTCTGAATCTCATTCGCAATGGAAGTCCTCACGCTCATTTTCGGGCTGACGCGGCGAATGTCCAAGGTGGAATCAGTGCGTCTGATGCACGATTTTGGACATGTACACGCGACTTACGGGCGCACTTATAATCTAGCGACTTGGATGTTGAGGGAAACCACTCCCGGGCCCTCGAATGCGAAGCCGTAGCCAGATTCGAGTTAAAGGAGCTTGCGTCTGTTGGCACGATGCCCCCGCCGGCCCGATCACAGCCGAGTAAAGTTTATGCGTTATGCGATTCCAACGGTTGCGCTATCGCTGACGGTAGCGGCATTCTTCGCGATAGCGAGGGGGGAGTTCGCGGCGTTTGGAAAAGCTCAGTGGGTACTGCGGATGGCCGTTGCCCTTCCATTGGTTGTTTCGAGCATCGGCCACTTTATTCGGACTGATCTTTTCGCCCATTCGGTCCCACCCTTCTTTCCTTTCCCTGCATTCCTGGTCGTAATGACTGGCGTCTTTGAAATTGCTGGAGCGGTTGGATTATTGCTCCCGGCAACCTCGCGCTGGGCATCCTCAAGCCTGGCACTGCTGATGATCGCAGTCTTTCCGGCGAATGTGTATATAGCAAACGAAAGAATGGGCGGGTTACATATGCCGGGAGTGGCGGTACGCACTGCCATCCAAATGATTTACATTACGCTCTTGCTCTTAGCGGGATGGGGCGTCCCCGGCAGAGCTGACAGCACTGTCGTAAACAATACGCCCACCTAAGAAAGTTTTCAGAACGGTAGCGTCGCGAATCTTGTCTTTATCGATGGAGAAAATGTCGTCGCTGAGCAGCACCATATCGGCGAGTTTCCCGGGGGTGATAGAACCTTTCTCTTTTTCCTGAAATTCGGCATAGGCGGATCCCATAGTGTAGGCTTCCACCGCTTCTGCCACGGTCAGTTTTTGTTCTGGAAACCAGCCGTTGGGGTTCTTCCCATCCAGGGTCTCGCGCGTCACCGCGGCGTAAATACCCAGTAGAGGATTAAGTGGAGCAACCGGCCAGTCGGTGCCAAAAGCCAGCCGTACGCCGTGATTCAAAAACGTCCGGAATGCGTAGGTGCGGCTGGCGCGATCGTGGCCGATGTATCGCTCCACAAACCTGCCATCGTCGATGGCATGATAAGGCTGCATGGAAGCGATTACGTGCAGTGCAGCGAAACGGTCAAAATCTTTCGCGGCCATATGTTGCGCGTGTTCAATGCGCAAGCGGCGGTCCCGTTCGCCATGGTTTTTTACAATCTCCGAGTAGATGTCCAAAATAATCGAAATTCCCTGGTCTCCAATCGCATGCGTGCAAATCTGAAGCCCGGCAGCGTCGGCGCTCATCATACGATCGCGCATGAGCGAAAGCGGATGCATGCCATCGGCGAGCAGGCCGCGATTGCTCGGGTCATCGGTGAACGGTTCAAAAAAATATGCGGTCCTGGATCCGACGGACCCATCCGCGTAAGCTTTAACGGCGCCAATCCGCAAGTATGGCCCGCCAAAAGCGTGGCGAACACCAATTTGAGTGAGATACGCAACCGTCGGTATGTTTGGCGCAGCATAAATTCTCGAAGTTAACTCTCCACGCTCGAGCAACTCCGCATAAGCTGCGATGTTTTCGTACTCCTCAGACATGTTCTGGAAACTTGTGACGCCCAGCGATGCAGCGTATGCCAGGGCGCGTCGCGCGATGTTCAGCCGCTGTTCGTGGGTGAGTGGAGGAATGACCTTGGTTACATATTCCTGGGCAGCGTCTTTCAGCGCGCCAGTTGGGTTGCCCTGCGCGTCGCGGACAATAGTGCCGCCGGGGGGATCGGGAGTCTTTGCCGTAATTCCGGCGATCCGCAGTGCCACCGAGTTCGCCAGTGCCATATGGCCGTCGTGGCGGCTGACAAACACCGGGGTGTTCGAAGTTTCTGCATCGATCAGTTGAGCGGTGGGAAGAATGGGCGGGTTCCACTTCGTTTCATCCCACTCGCCACCGACAATCCACTGACCTTGCGGCGTATGTTTTGCTTTTTCAGCGATCCTTTTGGCAAATTCTTCCTTACTGGTGGCGTCGTTTAACTTGACGCCGTCGAAATCCATCCCACCGTCCAGGAAATGGAGATGTGCGTCGTTGAAGCCGGGTATTAAGAGTTTGCCCCCGGCGTCAATCACTTTCGTATGCGGACCGCGCCAGGCTTCGACGTCTGCGGCTTTTCCGACCGCCGTAATGCGGTCTCCCAGCACCGCTACGCTTTCCGCCATGGGGAAGGCCTTATCCCCAGTCCAAACTTTTGCATTAATGATTAAAAGATCCGCGGCGGGCGCGGCTGATTTCTGAGCCGCTATTAATGGAGCGGAAAGGAGCAGTAAAGCAGGAATAACGGTTCGTAAAATTGGGATGCGCATGATTTTCACTTAGTAGCGGAAGATTCGACTTGTGATTGTACTGTGATTTGGAATTTATAAGGAGCCACTCTAATAAAAAGTCACGCGGGTATCGCCAGTTCGAGATACCGGCAAAAAGCATTGGCCAGTTCGAATTGACGGGGCGTCCTGCACTGCACTCGAAACAGCGCCGGATTCGCCACCACCGCGGCAATGCATCTGGCGCGCGAAACGGCAACGTTCAATCGATGGAGGCTATAAAGAAATTCCATTCCCCGCGGAGCGTCTTCGGGAGTAGAAGTTGCCATGGAGAAAATTACTACGGGCGCTTCCTGCCCCTGGAATTTGTCCACCGTGCCAACCCTTGACCCCGGAAGGGCTTTTTTCAGCGCCGAGACCTGGGCGTTGTAAGGAGCGAGAATAAGGATGTCAGCAGCGCCGAGGGGATGGGCGACGTTTTTGGTGTCGGTCCATTGCGCGCCCGACAAGTTTTGCACCAGGGCGACAACTTTGACGACTTCCTCTTCGGATTGATTGGAGTTGCCGCTCTGCTGGACGGGAATGAATCGCAAGCCGGTTCCGTCCAGAGGTCCGTCGACGGTGAGCCGCTGTCTGTCGTTTTCCGGTCGCGCCACAAGGCGGCCATCGTAAAATATTTCGGACGTGAACGAACAAATGTCCGGATGCAGCCTGCGGGTTTCGCTCAGAAATATTCCCTGACTAGTTTTGATCGTTTTTTGCCCATTTAGTATGTGCCCTAGAGCGGAGGCGTCCGCACCCGGCGGGTGAACCCCGCGCTGAGGTTGATCAAGTTGCTGAGGATCGCCGAGCATTACTAAACTGGTCGCAGCTTGACAAATTGCCAGGGTGTTTGCCAAAGACATCTGCCCCGCCTCATCCAGAAACAAAACGTCAACCGAACTGGTCAACGCCGGGTGGGCCCAAAGCCACGCAGTGCCGGCGGCAACTTGCGCATGCCCGGCGACTAAACTGTCTCTAATGTATCCCTCGTCATCGTGCAAAGTGACCAAGTGATGGACACATCCCTCCCCTTCTTTGTCAGGTTTTTGAACGGCACGTAACTCTATCGAACTTGCGATGGCGACTTCGCAAACTTCTTGCAGCAGGCAACAGATAACTTTGTGGCTGACGGCGCTAATCCCGACCCGTTTTCCCTGCCGGACCAATTCCACAATCATCCGCGCCGCAGTGAAACTCTTCCCGGACCCCGGCGGCCCTTGAATCGGCAGCACTGAGGGTTCCCGCGCCAGTGAGCGCAGTAAGCATTTCGCAGCTTCGGTCAGTTGTCCATCTTCAGCGATCGGGTTACTTATTTCATCTTTAAGAAACTTCGGAGGCTCTCTCAAAAGAAGCCGCCGCGCGGCTTGATTCTCACCGGGGCCGTCAAGAGAATTGTGCGTGACCCACGCGCCCAGCCTAAGCAGGCTGGCGGACAGCAGCTCCGAAGAGATCCTTTTGTACGGGATAAGGGAGGCGGGATGAGAGACATCTGAGGTCGCGGCTCGCTTTATGTCGATCGTCCGATTTTCATCATCAATTTCCACGATTTCGCCGACCCCCTTCTCAGTTCGGGGGTCGCGCACTTCACGTCCCAGATGAATGTCATGTTCTTGTGGAGGAAACGTGTAACGGTAAACCGTCGACCTTTTTATGCTTGCTACCGCGGTTTGATATTTCAGGCCCCCGAGCGCCTTTTTGTCCTCCTGCAGTTCATCGTCAGACATACCCCGCAGCTTGAAATATTCCCACCAGAACGATTTTTCCTCGCGGCGGTGCCACTCCAACATTTGCGCCAGCAACCAGCATGCGCGCTGTTTATCATTCCATTGTGATTCGTCTGGGGGGAGCCCCTCCGTGAGCTGGGCCTTCACCTCTGCTACTTCGTCAAGCTGAGCAGCCAGATCTATCCCCGGCTTCCCGCCCTTGAGTTCCGGGCGTGTGAGCGATTGCCCGCTCTGGGCTTCCCATTCGGTGCGACGCAGTTCCAGCCAGTCGCGAAGACACCACGCCGAGAAGCAATCATCACGGTTGTAGCCTTCGATAGTGCTCAGAAATTCGCCCAACTCCTGTCCCCCTGCACCCAGCGCCATTGCCGCCTCGTAAGACTGAAGCGCGACGTTGGCGTGGCTGAGCGGCACTTGCCTGTTGAACTCGTAAAGCGGTTCGAGCTTTTTTATGGAGTAGCTTTCCACCGACGCGAAGAGCGACTGCCGGACAACGCGATAAAGATCTACGAAGATTTCTGCGCGCAACAGTTCATCGAGTTCGTCGATGCAAGTTCCGTGCCGCCCGGCGAGTTTTTTTAAAGCAGTAGGCTCGTAAGGCGCATAGTGATAAATGTGCATGCCCGGGTCAACCTGCCAACGCTGCATTACGGTGGCAATAAATTCCTCGAACGCCAGCCGTTCCTCGTGGCGGTTAGACGCCCAACGGCATTCATACCGCGACTCTCCGCTCGGAGTAAGTGTCAGCCAGCCAAACAGGTATTCCAGGCCATCGTCGAGCACATAGGGGTTGGATTCCAGATCCAGAAATAAATCTCCCGGCGAGGGCATCGGCAGAGCGTTAAGTCCCCTTCCCGGCTGGACTGATTTTGCCAGCTCATAACACGCACGCCCTTCTTTGCGTCCTCTAAGCTGTATCTGAGCTTGTTTTTGAATCCGCTCCAGGCTTGCTTCTGCAAAGCCCTCGATCTTCGGAATCACCGGGAGTGCAAGATTCGCCAGATCAACCACCGTGTTCACGTTTCTCCCGATCAGACTTTTTTGGTGAGTGCGGGAGATGTTCGCTACCAAAGAAAGATGGTCGTCATCGTGGCGCTTCCGGTCACACAGCCGGTCCCAGGCGCAGACCTGGCAATGCTCCACCGGATCGGGATACGAATCAGCATCGTCGCGGCAGAAATTTTCATACTCGTCGCGCATGTGCCGGTAGTAGGCGCTGTAAGTT
>JAFAWN010000126.1 GCA_019241735.1 Terriglobales bacterium | reverse complement strand
GGCTTGTTCTGCGCTTTCGCCGTCTGCTCAACCGTCTGGCCGTCGTACTTCTTCAGCTCTGGATTAACCACGCCGGAAATTATGATGCCGGAACCACCGCCGCTATCGTGGTACAGATTTTCCCAGTCCAAATGATCATCGGCAAGTTCGCGCTTAAGGCGCGCGCGGGTGGCAGGATCCCGCAGACGTTCCAGTAGTTTGGCCGTGCCGCCATCTGCGATCCATGGCGGCAGCGCAGAGGCCAGCGCCGTGCCACCGGCGACGTAGGGATACTGGTCGGCGCGAATATCCAAACCCGAAGCTCTGGCGGCTTCGATCTTCTCGACGATCTTTGGCATTGACTCCCATCTCGGTTGTCCGGTGACTTTGAGATGGAATATTTCCACTGGCAAACCGCCCTCGCGGCCGATGCGGATCGCTTCATCCAATGCAGCAATTTCGCTCGCCCCTTCACTGCGCATGTGGGTGGCGTAAATGCCGCCGTACTGTGCCGCAACTTTCGCGAGCGCGATCAATTCGTCGGTTTTCGCGTAATGCCCGGGAGGATAAATTAGAGCTGTAGAAATTCCCATGGCGCCGTCTTGCATTGCCTGCGCAACCAGCGTCTTCATCTGTTCGAGCTGTGCTGCTGTGGGAGCGCGGTCCTCGTCGCCGATTACTGCTTCACGCACCTGGGCTGCGCCAACGTAAGTCCCTAGATTAATAGGCGTACCATTCTTCTCCAGTCGCTGGAAATAGCCATCGAGGGTGGTCCAGTCGATAGTTAAATGATATTTATCCAAGAAATCCTTTTGCGGGCCGATTGTCTTTTCATTCTGCGGTGCAGCTGAACCGCCTTCCCCGGTGATTTCAGTTGTGATTCCCTGCGACAGCTTGCTCAGCGCGCGATTGTCAATCAGTAATGCAGTTTCTGATTGACCAAGCATGTCGATGAAGCCGGGTGAAACGATGCGTCCGGCGGCGTCAATGACCTTTCTTGCTTGCTTGTTGTCCAGTTTTCCGATGGATGCGATGCGATCGCCGCGAATGCCGATATCGGCCGAGTACCAGGGGCCACCGGCGCCATCTAAAATGTGGCCGTTGCGGATAATCACATCGTAGACTTCGTCTGGGTGGGAGGCCGATTGCGCGGGCGCCTCTAGGACCGCAGTAACTGCTGCCCCAGCGATCAGTGCCGCAGCCATAGCGAGCGTAAGTGTCTTATTCATAGGCTTTCCTCATGGCCTCCTTGCGCCGCACATATGATTGGAAGTCTTGGACTAACTTCTCACCGATACGGGGGCGAAAGACAGCTCGTCGCGTCTCACCGTACAAGCCTCCAGCCTCTGCGTGTTGACCTCAAATCCCCTGCCTGAAGACATTGGTGCTGTGATCGTGCCGCGGGGGCTCACTGTTATAGGAGGATCAACAATATCCTCCACCCAATAACGGCTCGAGGCAGAAACATCCCCGGGGAGGGTAAACCCTGGTAGCGTCGAGAGGGCGATGTTGTGCGCACGTCCAATACCAGTCTCAAGCATGCCACCGCACCAGATAGGAATGCTGTTCTCGATTGCTAACTCCTGGATTTTTTTGGCTTCTGAGAATCCCCCGACCCTGCCAAGTTTTATATTGATAATTTTGCACGCGCGAAGCTCTATGGCATCGCTGGCATCGGCCACGCTGGTAATAGATTCATCGAGGCAAACGGAAGTTTTCATCTCGCGCTGCAATTTGGCGTGGTCTAATAGATTTCCCGGACGGAATGGCTGTTCAATCATCAACAGGCCGTAGTGGTCCAACTCCTTCATAGTTGCCAGGTCACGATCCAGCGAATAAGCGGAGTTTGCATCCACCGAGAGCAGAATGTCCGGATACTTGACCCGTACAGATTCCACCAGCTTTACATCCACCCCGGGCTTAATCTTTATTTTTATCCGCTGATATCCGCGTTCGATTTCCCTCGCAACTTTTTCCAGTAGGGCGGTAACACTGGGTTGAATGCCAATCGAGACCCCGCAAGCTACCTCTGTACGTTCGCCGCCGATATGTTTCCATAGTGGCTCGTCTGCTAGCTGGGCCTCAAGATCCCAGATTGCGGCTTCAACCGCACCAGTCGCCATCCGGTTTCCGCGGATGGGATCCAGTAATTGACTGACCTGCGGCGCTGTAATCCCATCTGCCTGCGCCAGCACCGTCGCGACATGCCTGGTGACGATGATCCATGCTGTCTCGATGGTTTCAGCGTTGTAAAAAGGGCCGTCCATCGCCACGCATTCGCCGTACCCGACTGCGCCACTATGATCAATGACGGTCACAATCATGACTCGGCGATTCGTGGTCGTGCCGAAGCTAGTCTCAAACGGATGCTTCAGCGCCAGCTTGATTTCGCGAAGTTCGAGGCAGTCCAATCGAATGGGCAACGCAATTTCCCCCATCATGCTTCTGCGACATTTCCGAACCTTCCCCGCGTCGAGTCGCGGAGCGAGCCCATAGGCTCAGAAGTTCAACTTCAGAGCCAGTTGAATGATCCGGGGGGCAACGCTTGTGGATTGGATCACCCCGAAGGTAGAAGTAGCGAAATTGGTGTTCGTGAGGTTGGGAAGCGCAAATTGCGGATGATTAAAAAGGTTGAAAAACTCCGCGCGAAATTCCAGATTCCGGTTTTCGCTTGACCCTATTGGAGTACGCTTCGCTAATGCAAAATCGAAATTCAGCTGGCCGGGACCGGCCACAATGCCGGGCCGCGCATCCCCGAATGTGGTACCTACGCCGTCGGCTCCGATAACCGGCGGCGTGGTGAAGCATGCCTTGTTGAAATAGCTTTGATTGGTGGCTATTTGGTGTTGGATCGATCCGCCGCTGAGCAACTGGGAGGCAGTGCAACCCGGGGCAATCTGCGCCAGGTCCAAATTCAGAGCGCCATTGCCCACCCCAAATACGTTAGTCGGATCTGAGTACACCAGCGTCAACCGCTGGCCTGACTGAACGGTAGTGACTCCGGATACCGACCATCCGCTGAGGGTCCGTCCTAATGCGGAAAAATGGTTTGATGGGCCAGGCAAATTGTAAAGATAGCTGACAACAAACAGCTGCGGCCGAATGAATGCGTCC
>JAFAWN010000092.1 GCA_019241735.1 Terriglobales bacterium | reverse complement strand
AAGTCCACGCCCGCGGGCCCGCCAATGCTGTGAAAGCCCCAAGTGCGCGCGTTTACGTCGAGCAGCTTAAACTGGCCATCGCGCGGGTCCTGCTTGAATTCGATTTCGACCAGACCGTAGTAGTCGATAGCGCGGAGAAATCGCTCTGACAGTTCCTCTATTTCCGGACAGTCGATAGTTTCCACATAAGTTGCAGCGCGTCCGAATTCCCGCGGGTGCTGGCGCATTCGCCTTGCCACCAGGCTGCTGTGAGCTTTGCCGTTGCGAAAAAACGCGCAATAGGAATATTGCTGCTGGCCGTTACCAGGAATTATCTCCTGCAGCAGAATTTCTTCCGGCTTGATCTGCTTCGCTGCCTGATGAAACAGCTCTCGCAACTCCGCCGGCATGTCTGCCCGCCACGCCTTGGCTCCGGTGGCATAAAAGAAATTTTCTTTTATCGCCGGTTTAATGCATAACGGCAAATTGCCATAGAACTCCTCAAGATCTTCTTCCGTCCGGGGATTGAAGGTGGCAGGCGCGGAGATTCCAAGCCGGCGAGCGCATTCGTAGGTAAGTTTCTTGTTCCAGGCCCAGCGAACCGATTCCCATTCTCCGGTGGTGACCTGGAAGAATTCTGCCAGGCGCTTCCGATGACGCGAAAACGCCGCCACGGTTTCATCCCGTGTGGGAAATAAGATCCAACCTTCCAACCCCAGGCGGCGGCCAACTTCGAGCACGCTTTCGACCGTGCGGCGCTCGTCGCGCAAGTCCGGGACGCGCACCACGTGAGTCGAGTATTTTGAAAACTGGGAGACAGAATGCTGGTCATCGATGATGCACACCGGAATCCCGCGTCTCCCTAAGCTGCGGGCGACACCCAACCCAGGGTGCTCGCCGCCGATAACGACGGCGCCTACTTCTTGTTTGACCATAACGGTTGACTGGGTAGGGGATTACCAGGACTTACCTCCTGCGGTGAGTTCAAAAATTAGATCTTGGCAAGATGGGAACTCAACTCCCGCGATGCAAACTCAGTACCGGCGACAAAGTAGAGCAGCGGCCCAAAACTTCGGGCGGCGGTTGCGCCCACGAAGTGGAGACCAGGGACCGAACTTCGGAAGCCGCGTCCAAGCCTGGGATAGCCGTTAAATTGGCGGATTTGCCGTGTCAGGGCGGGGGGTAGAAATTCGTAACGCGAGATGTCAACGTCGTATCCAGTCCCCAGCAGTACGTGGTCGACGCGGCGGTCGCTGCCGTCGTCAAGCTTCAGTATTAATTCGTCGCCAATCGATTGAGCGCGCGAAACGCTGCATCCGGTGGTGATTTTTACATTGGCCAATCGATCCGGCAGCCACCGGGAACCTGCAGGGCGAACCGCGCGAGTGCGAATCTTGTCCCGCAATTTTAGCGGCACACAGGCGACGATCCTGGGATAAGCGACGAGGCGACTGATTCCCGCGGGCCCGACATCATGCCAAGAATAAAGCATGGAGGAAACCGGCCCCATATGGTGCAGCCATCTGTGCTGTCCAATCCAGCGAAGATCGCGCCGCGAAATAATTTCAACATTGGCCTTGGCTCCGTGCAGCAGAGCGGCGGATTCCAGCGCGCTCTGTCCGGCCCCGATGACCGCTATACTTTTACCCGCAAATCTTGCGATGTCGCGGCACTCGTAGCAATGGATTGCCCGTTGCGGCGGCAGATTCTGGAATACTTTGGGGGTCCGCTTAAACGGGCCAACTCCGGTGGCAACTACCACTGCCTTCGAGCGGATCTCTTCACCATCGTGGAGTGTGAGCCTGAATCCGGGATAGTCTTGCTCGACTCGGGAAACGGTTCTGGGATCGAGATCTGAGCCGAGCCGCTGCTGAAACCATCTGCCATATTCCACGAAAGTGTCCAAAGGAAGGGGTGCGCGAGCTTCGGTGCTCGAGTCGGCTTCGTAGGCCTCCAAGGTAAACGCTCTGCCCGGGTCAGATAGGTTGGAAGCGACGCGCGGCGACCGGAGAAGCATGCCCAGCGGCATCTGGTTGGCCCAGAAACTCATGGGCTCACCAAAAACGCAGGCGGCAATTCCTTTCGATTTCAAATGTGCCGCGGCGGAAAGTCCATACGGCCCTGCCCCGATGATTGCGACGTCATACTGCGCAGTTGCCTGCCTGATTTTTATCTGGGCAGCGGGTACGATCGTGTCCGCGATCCCGCGCGAGGTAGCTTCATTCTTGTTAACACTCATTGATGATCCACCCTGTGTTTTTAGGAATGTTGTTCAATAAAGGTGGGGGAAATTGCGGCGGTATTTATTACCTTTGCAGCAATGGGATTTAAGTCCGGCAGCCAGCTTTCGGGTCTTGCACACTCCACCAAAAGCACACACGACAGATAATCGTTATCGACGGACTCCGGCAGGCTTAGGGGCATCCTCGTCGCTGCTGAGTACGTTGGGCCGGGGGTTAACCGCGTGCTCCAGTGCGAAAGCGGGGGTTAAAGCCGGGTAAGTGTTGGGGAAATATTCGGTCGAGAGTGCATCGATGAGGTCAAGATACTCCTTCTTCTTTTGGTCCCAGCTATTGCGGCTAACGTATTCAAAGCCGCTGGTCACCAGCGTCTGGCGCAAACCCTGGTTGTAAATGACGTCGAGCATGGCCTTCGCCATGGCTCCGCTGTCGCCGGATGGGAAAAAATGGACAGTCCCTTCCTGAAAATAAAAACTGTCAATCTTGGTTTTGGAGACGACCACCGGGACACCCTGGGACATGAACTCCATAATCTTAGTGCTGTAAGCTTGATTGCCAAACGAATCGGCGCGCTTCGGTACCACCCCCAGGTCGGCATTGGCAATTACCTCCGCCATACGATCGAGTGAAACGCCGCCAAGGAACTTAACGCTGTTTTCGAGTCCCAGTCGCCGCACTTGCTGCGTCAATTCACCATACATGTCCCCGCCCGCGCCCCCATAGAGATGGAATTCGGCGTTGGGAACGTGTGGCAGCACTTGAGCAAATGCCTCGACCGCGATGTCGAGCCCCTGATGCCACTGGAAGCTGCCGGGAAACAGAACGATAAATTTCCCGTCGTCCCTGGTTCTGGGGTGTAGCGCAAACATTTCCGAGTCCACGTGATTAATGAGGACTGAGCATTTTTCTTTTGGCACCGAGCGCGCGACCACGGTTTCTCGCCAAAGGTCGTTGGATACGATGACGTGGTCAACAAACCGGACGGAGATGCGCTCAATGAGTTTGAGGAATGCGACGTAGAGTCCGCTGTATTGACTCTTAAATTTGCTGGCAAACAGCTCGGGCACAAGATCATGGATGTCAAGAATGAGTTTCGCGCCGGTCAGCTTGGGATACCACGCGGCAAACACCAGAAAATCGGGCATGTTGTGAACGTGGATCACGTCATAGCGGTTTCTCTTATGCAGTCTGGTCAGCTCCGCGGAAGACCGGGCTAGAAACCGCATTAACCGCCAGGCGTACGTCCACTTATTGCGTTCGTTGTGATCGCGATGCTGTACCCGGTAAACTCTGACTCCCTTGACTTCGTTGCCGGCACCGCCAAAGTCGGCCCCGCGAAGGGAGATCACGTCTACCTGGTCTCCGCGTTTTACCAGAGTTTCTGCGTAGCGCCGCACGCGGTTGTCGGCCTCATAGGGCGTGTAGGCGAGCATGCAGATTTTCTTTCGCGTGTTCCGCGCCGCGACTGGCACTGTGCAGCGGTAGTATTCCGCAACCTCGCGCGGCAGCGCGGGCCAGTACGAGCCTTCGTACTTTTCCTTGACGTAACGGAGTAGTTGTTCGTAAAAGTCAACCGCGTACTCGTCGCGCCCGCGCGTGCCCTGGAAGCACATATAGTCGGGATGAGTATTCAGCAGCGCCATACCGCCCTGCTCGGCAACCCAATCCAGCTTTCGTTTCCAGATATCTATATCGCGTTCGCCCAGTACTCCGAAAAGGGTGAAATCCTGCACCAGCGTATATGGGAGCTCAACGTAGCCAGTACCGTCGGGACCGGGCACCCAGAACGGAAAAATGGTTCCCGTACCGTCGGGTTCGGGCTCGAACGGATCAGTGTCAAAGGTGGAGGCGTCATATTCCACCCCGAGGGCATGCAGCCACTGCAGCTTGTGCTGCATTAAGGGAGAGCGAAAGCCGGATGCATTCCACTGCTGCAGGTACTTCCTGATTACCGTAGCCTTAGCCGAGAAGCGTGCCTTGGAGCTATAGAGCTTGCCATCGTGCTCCAGGCCGTGTACGCCCACCTCAAAACCCGCGTTGTCCAATATGTTTCGCAGCGAATCGGGAACGCGATATTCACCTTCCGGCACGAAATTGAAGCACGATCGAAACCCATGCTTCATTTCGAGGCCCATTAACTG
>JAFAWN010000070.1 GCA_019241735.1 Terriglobales bacterium | reverse complement strand
TTTTCCGCCGGCCTTTTCTCCGCGGCTCTTTTCTCCGGGGCTCTCTTCTCCGAGACTCCGTCATGCTGCTGGGGTCAATGACGATCGCTATCGCAGGCTTCGCACAAACCGCGCCTTCGTCTCCGGTGGATGAAGTGCGGAGGACGGTCGGGAATGAGACCAACCCCGCCAGCAATAGCCCCAAGCATATGTTCCTCGACCGCAAACAAACGCCTCAGGGGTCTCAAACCAAGTTGTTAGTCGAAACCCGTGATGCCATGGCCGGGATCATCATCGCCAATAACGATAAGCCACTAAATGCGGCGCAACGGCAGGCGGAAATTGCGCGTGTAGATCGGTTCATTAAAGACCCAGGAGAATTGAAAAAGAAAGCAGCACAAGAAAAGGAAACAGCCGAGCGCACGGAGCGCATTGTAAAAGCCCTTCCCGATGCTTTTATCTACGAACCGGCGGGGACGGAAATAGGAAGGCCCGGGGTTGGCAAGAGCGGCGATAAATTGTTACGGCTTAAGTTTCAACCCAATCCAAAGTATCAGCCTCCGTCTCATGTGGAGCAGGTTCTCACCGGAATGGCGGGATATTTGTTACTCGATGCTACCCAGCATCGCCTGGCAAAAATCGACGGCACGCTGATCAAAGATGTTGGCTTTGGCTGGGGCATCCTGGGACATTTGAACAAAGGTGGAAATTTCGTAGTCGAACAGGGAGATGTTGGCGACGGCGACTGGGAAATTACCAGAATGGCTTTAAACCTGACCGGCAAGATTCTGCTCTTCAAGTCGCTGAATATTCAATCCAATGAAGTGTTCAGCAATTTTAAACAAGTGCCGGCGAACTTGACGTTTGCTCAGGGGGTGGCGTTGTTGAGAAAGCAGGAAACCGCCATGGGAGCTTCCGGCAATATCGCGCCGAATAACACGTCAAGATAGGTCATCAACCGCCAGCACCGAGCGTTTTTTTCCTGACCGTAAGCTTCTCGATCAAATCTTCGCGCACCCGGTATCCGGTTCCCGGTTCGTCACTGATCCTGATCGTGCCCTGGGCGCTGACCTCAACTTCGGGCTCGATTACATCTTCGTTCCAGTAGCGCTTTGAGGCGGAGACATCCCCAGGGAGGGTGAAGTTCTGCAAGGTGGATAGCGCGATGTTATGTGCGCGTCCAATACCAGATTCCAGCATCCCTCCACACCACACAGGAACGTTGTTTGCCTGACAAACGTCGTGCACACGAATCGCCTCGGAGAAGCCGCCCACTCTTCCAACTTTGATGTTCACGATGCGGCAGGCTCGAGTCTCAACCGCCTGGGTTGCATCCCGCGCGTTCCGTATGGATTCGTCGAGACAGATCGCAGTTTTCAGTTGCTTCTGAAGTTGCGCATGAAAGTAAATGTCATCGTTCCACAGCGGCTGTTCGATCATGAGTAGATTGAAGCGATCGAAGTCGCGAAGATGATTCGATTGGTTGAGCGTGTATGCCGAATTGCCGTCGCAGCTGAGCATGATTTCCGGCCAGCGAGAACGAATCTGTTGGAGTATGTTCACATCCCAACCTGGCTTCACCTTAACCTTGATTCGCTGGTATCCCGCCGAAAGTTCGGTTGCGACGGCATCCAGAAGCTGTCCGACAGTGTCCTTAATACCGATCGAAACGCCGCAGGGAATCTCGCGACGCGTGCCGCCGAGCAGTTTCCACAGCGGCAGCTGTTTTTGTTTGGCCTCCGCATCCCACAGCGCGTTCTCCAGCGCAGCTTTTGCCATGCGATGAGCGCGGACCCTTGCCAGCCGCGTACAAGTATCGGCACCCGACGTTAATTCCTGACCGAGGAGCGCGGGTGCGAGATAATGTTCGATGGTAAGCCACGCCGTCTCTATCCACTCAGAACTGTAGAACGGGTCTTCCCCGGCTACACACTCCGCCCAGCCGTTTACCCCTTCACAATGTGCGGTCACCAGTAATATGCGGCGGTCGTAGGTTCGGCCAAAGCTCGTCTCGAAAAATTGGACGAGTGGCATATGAATTTCGCGCAGAGTTATAGCTTCAACCTTCATAGAGGGTCTATGTATTCAGTAAGCTCGATAGATTTTGGGAAAGCTAAGGTAAATCGCCCGACCAACTTTAACCGAGAGCCGGGCCTACGGCAATCAGAGCAGCGTCTCAACGACATGCAGCGCTTCCGTTTGGCCAGTAACTTGCAACAGTCATGTATGTTTCAGCCGTCGTCTGGAGGAACAACAACCCCGCGTATTCAAAATGGGAGAAACTACCTTGCTTATTGTCGATGACGATCCCGGTGTGCGGGAGCTTTATCGGCTGCTGCTAGCCAGCTACGGATATCGGGTGATAGCCGCGGACAGCGGGCATCAGGCCCTCGATTTCTTCCACTCCAAGTCTGATATTGCCGCCGTAGTCACGGACTATGAGATGCCGGGCATGAATGGTGCGGAATTCGCGGCAGTGGTCAAGCGATTCAATCCAAGGATGCCAGTCATCATGGTCTCCGGCTCGCCGCCTCCAGCGGGCGGAAAGCCGCCCTGCTTTGATGTCGCGATCGAAAAAGGACTGCCAGTAGCAGTCATTGTCGACCATCTTGAATTACTGCTGAAAAATTCGGTAGAGGCCCAAACATCCCGACTGGAATTCTGAGTTCCCGGATCGGGAATGGCAGTGAAGAAGCCATCCCCTGTTGTCATTTTCGATGACAATGAAACTTTATTCATTGCCGGCCTATCGGCAGCTCTTGCCATTTATTCGGCCTTTAGAAACAAGCTAGCCAGAGGTGGTAGAACCAGGTTGAGGGAATAAGGTCTGCCATGAGTGGGAACTGGTTCCGCTTTTCGGCCTCCCATGTTGCCTATCCCGCTACCCCCATAGTCGGAAGCATCGCTGTTTAGAAGTTCTTTCCAGAAACCGGCGCGGGGCACCCCGACCCGGTACGAATCCCGGACGACCGGGGTGAAGTTGCAAACCACTAAAATGGAATCCTGAGGCGATGAACTTTTACGGAGAAGGGAAGCCACGCTATTCAAGTGATCGTTGCAATCCACCCATTCGAAACCCTCCGGGCTGGCGTCGAATTCGTGAAGCGCCGGCTCGGTGCGATAGAGGCGATTCAGGAATTCAATCCAGTTTTGTAACCCGCGATGAAGGCTTTGCCCGGCCAGATGCCAGTCGAGGCTGGAATCGTGGGCCCACTCCATCCATTGAGCAAATTCATCTCCCATAAAAAGCAATTTCTTGCCGGGTTGCGCAAACATATAGCCGAACAACAAACGAAGGTTGGCAAATTTCTGCCAATAGTCGCCGGGCATTTCGTTGATGAGAGATCCCTTTCCGTGGACCACTTCATCGTGCGACAGCGGGAGCACAAAGTTTTCCGTGAAACTGTAGAGGCCGCGAAATGTAAGCAGGTTCTGATGATATTTGCGATGGATGGAGTCGTTGGCGAAGTAGGCCAGCGAATCATGCATCCATCCCATATCCCACTTAAAGCCGAAGCCGAGGCCGCCGATGTAGGTTGGCCGTGAAACCATTGGCCAGGCGGTGGATTCCTCGGCAAAGGTTTGAACTCCCGGATACTCGCGGAAGACTTCCTGATTAAATTGCCGCAGGAACTCGATCGCATCGAGATTCTCGCGCCCGCCGAATTTGTTTGGGATCCACTCCCCCGGCTGACGCGAATAGTCGAGGTACAGCATGGAGGCGACCGCATCCACACGCAGTCCATCGGCGTGGTATTTGTCCAGCCAGAAGACCGCGCTGCTGATCAGAAAGCTACGCACTTCCTTGCGGCGGTAATCGAAGATAAAGCTGTTCCAGTCCGGGTGAAT
>JAFAWN010000146.1 GCA_019241735.1 Terriglobales bacterium | reverse complement strand
CCGCGGCAGGGAACTCATAAATGATCGTCGGCTGGGTCAAGTGCTCTTCGGCCGCCACTTCAAAGAGGCTGGCTATAGTCTTGCCGGGAGGCTCGTTTGGATCATGGGCAACGTGCGCGTCGGACGAGTTGAACCTCTGCACCAAATTTTTAACGGATTCCGCCGATTGGAACTCGGACATCGATGGCTTCGCACCCGCCCCCTCCGGCCAGTAATGGATGATTGCTTCACGCATTGTCATGCGCCGCCAATTGGCGCTGGCCCAGTCAATCACGTCGCTGCCCCACTTGGTTTTCGTGCCGCCGGTCACGTCGATTGCCGCCTGCTCAACCAGCCGCTGAGTCAAATCCATTACGCCGCGAAAATCGGTGTAGGCCTGATAAAACTCGAGCATGGTGAATTCCGGATTCCAGCGCCATCCCAGACCTTCGTTGCGGAAATTGCGGTTGATCTCATAGACGCGGTCAAATCCGCCCACTACCAGCCGCTTCAAATAAAGTTCAGGCGCGATGCGCAGGTACAGATCGATATCCAGCGTGTTGTGATGGGTGACGAAGGGGCGCGCCACCGCGCCGCCGGCGATGGACTGCATCATCGGCGTTTCTACTTCGATGAAACCCTGTTGGTCGAGAAACCGGCGAATGGACTGAACCAATTTGCTGCGCTTGAGGAAAACCTCGCGCACATCCGGATTCATTACCAGATCAAGATAGCGCTGCCGGTAGCGCAGCTCGACATCGGTGAGGCCGTGCCACTTTTCCGGCAAGGGGAGCAGGTCTTTCGAGAGAAATGTCAGCTGTTCGACATGGACCGTAAGCTCGCCGGTGCGGGTGCGGAATAAGTATCCGCTGGCCCCGATGTGGTCGCCGGGGTCGAGCAATTTGTATAGCTCGAAGCCGTGATCGCCGACCGCTTCCTTCTTTATATAAATTTGCAGTCGCTCGCCGTTTTGCTGAAGGTGTGCGAACCCGGCCTTGCCCATCAGCCGAATGGCCATGATCCGGCCGGCGATGCGGACATTCAATCTGGATTGTTCCAGCTGCTCCGCAGATTTTGACGAATGGGCAGCCAGCAGGTCGTGAATTGTCGCGGTAACGTCGTAACCTGCGGGGTATGCAGGCTGACCGAGAGCTTCAATCCTCTTGAGTTTTTCGCGCCGCAGTTGATAGATGTCGTCGTCGAGGGCCAATGAGTTCCTTCTCTAAGGTGGTTGAGGGATTATAAAGCGCGAGAGGGAAGTGAGAGTGATCTCAGCGGTTAAAGGCGCGGCAAATCCCAGGTTAGCTCGCCTTCGGCTACGCGGAACCTGGGGCACCGGGCTACGCCGAACCTGGGGCACCAGGCAAATGCAATCCCAAAGGCACCAAATACCTGGACGCCCCCCTTGCTCCGGGCCTCCGACAAATAATTTCTGTATACTGGCGGCGACGCGAAGAGTCTTAGGAATGCCGCAAAACTACGTCCCCATATTTTTGTTTATGGCGGTGATCGCAGTGATGATCCCGCTGCCGCTGTTGCTGGCGAAACTTGTGCGCCCGGATAATCCCAGCAAGAGCAAGTTAATGCCCTATGAATGTGGCATCGACCCTGTTGACAGCGCGCGCGGGAGGTACACCGTCCGTTATTACATTGTGGCCATCTTGTTTGTGGTTTTCGACGTGGAGACGATTTTCCTTTTTCCCTGGGCGGTAAAGTTCAAGGCATTGGGCATGTTCGGATTTATCGAGATGCTGGTTTTTCTGGGCATTCTGATCGTGGGTTTTATATGGATATGGGGCAAGGGCGCGCTGGAGTGGGTTTAGCTGCGTCGCTCTAATATTGTGGTAACGGGAACTCCTGTCATTGAGCAGTCCTTCTACAATTAACGCTTCGTCGCATCCTGCCGCAGAGGAGAGTTTTAGCGCCAGCCGCTGGACCAAAGGCAATCTGTTTTTCCCTACCAGAATCATTGTCGGCCCCTTGCGTGTGACGCGGATCAAGTCGCATCTGTTTGGCAACAACGAGGAGAGTATTGCAATCATGCAGGTTGCCTCGGTACACATTGCTACCGGGATACTCTGGTCTGAGATTCAAATCGAATCGACCGGTGGAACAGATCCGATCACTAGTCACGGGCACCGCAAGCGGGACGCACAACGCATCCGCGATTTAATCCAGAGTTATCAGGATGCTGCCCGGAGAGGATGACGAAGAGAGGTCCGTGCATATTGAAATGTCGCAAATTTGAGTGCCCTCCATGACTTCCGCGAGACAGTCCATGCAATGCCTCGCCGCGTTGACACGACCCCATCAAGCTGTTAAAAGTTAACGTTCTCAAAATCTTGCCGCGCCGGTGGCTAATCTCGCAGCTTTGTCTCCAGTAAATGCCTGAGGAAACCAAGTCGCCTACACCGCCGCCGACGGGTGAGCCGAAGCCAGCAAGTGGCGAGCCGAGCCCCGGCACGGTTCAATCCACCCCGCCGGAAAAGTCGCCTGCTTCCGGCGGTCCTCCCAAACCTGCTCTCCCAAATGATCCCAAGCCGAAATCTTCGCAAACAGCGCCAACTGCGACTGCGGCAACCGCTCATCCCGCGCCAGCCAAGCCTGCTGGCCCAACCCCGGCAGCTTGGGATTCGCCGATGATTGCAAAACTGAAGGGGCAATATGGTTCAGGCATCCATGAGGCCAGCACCTATCTCGGCCAGAATTACATGATCGTCGAATCAGCGATGATTCCCGAGATCCTGCAAATTCTGCGAGATGAGGAGCAATTCGATTATTGCGTGGACATCACGACAATGCATTATCCCGAGCAGGAGAAGCAGTTTGAAATTGTGTGGATTTTGTATTCATTCGCGCGCAATGAGCGCATCCGGGTGAAGACCGCGATTGCCGATGGTGAAGAAATTCCCAGCGCTGTGCCGCTGTGGCCGGCGGCGAACTGGCTGGAGCGCGAGGTATATGACATGTTCGGTATCCGTTTCCAAGGACATCCGGACATGAAGCGGATACTGTTGCCCGATGGCTGGAAGGGGCATCCGCTGCGCAAGGATTACGGGATTATCCAACAGGACCGGGATTGGGTGCAGATTAATTTGGGGATCGAGAGCGGCCAGTGAGCTTCTACGAAGAGACAACGATCCATAAAAGGATGGACGCCACCGCCGGCGCTGCGGGCAGTGTCAAGACAATCGACCGCACTTCACACCTTGAGCTCGACCACCACGATAAAACCTTCCTCGACACTAACGAACTGGTCATCAACATGGGCCCGCAGCATCCGGCAACCCATGGAGTGCTGCGAGTCATTCTTAAGCTCGACGGCGAAAAAGTTTTAGGAACGGAGTGTGTTATTGGATATCTCCACCGCGGCGTGGAGAAAATTGCCGAGCACCGCACCTACACGATGTTCAATCCCTACGTGGACCGTATGGACTACGTTGCGGCGGTCTCCAATGGGCTTGGCTACTGCGAGGCGGTGGAAAAGCTGCTGAATGTACAAGCGCCGCCGCGCGCGAACTATATTCGAGTAATTCTCACTGAATTGAACCGGTTGGCGAGCCACATGCTCTGGCTGGGGACGCATGCGCTCGACATTGGCGCGATCACGCCGCTTTTTTATACGTTTCGCGACCGCGAAGAGATCCTGAAAATTTTCGAAAAGTATTGCGGCGCGCGGCTCACCACCCACGCATTTCGTATCGGCGGTTGCAGCTACGAAACCTACGACGGGTTCGAGCGCGAAGTCGTCAACTTTGTCAACTTTGTAACCCCGAAAATTGACGAATACGAAGAACTGCTGACCACCAACCGCATCTGGGTCGAGCGTACGAAAGGTGTGGGTCCGATTACCGCCAGAGAATGTGTCGCGCTGGGAGTCACGGGTCCAGTGCTACGGGCCAGCGGGGTGAAATGGGACCTGCGCAAAGCCCAGCCATATGCGGCTTACAGTGACTTTGATTTTGATATTCCGGTTGGGGAAAATGGGGACACTTACGACCGGTACCTCGTGCGGATGCAGGAGATGCGGCAGTCGCTGCGGATCATCGAGCAGGCCGTGGGAAAAATTCCTGCAGGACCGATCATGGCAAAAGTTCCAAAAGTGATCAAGCCGGCCGTGGGGGAAATTTATCATTCCATCGAGGCCCCCAAGGGCGAGCTCGGGTATTTCATCGTGAGTGACGGATCGACTCAGCCGTACCGCATACGCGTGCGGCCGCCTTCCTTTGTCAACCTGCAAGCGCTTGACATGATGGTGCGCGGCCAGCTGGTTGCGGACGTGATAGCGGTCATCGGGACGCTCGACATCGTGCTGGGCGAGGTCGACCGCTGATGCTCGACTACATCACCTCATACCTGCGCAGCGATACCACACCGGGACAAGCTGGGAATATTTTGTGGGCGGTGGTGTATATCTTCCTGATTTTTGCCGGCCTCTCCGTTGCTGTAATTGCGATGAACTGGCTGGAGCGCAAGATTCTTGCCCACATGCAGGTCCGCCTTGGGCCGATGCGTGTCGGTCCACACGGGCTGTTGCAGCCGATTGCGGACGCCTTGAAGCTGCTGATCAAGGAAGACATCATGCCGGCTGAGGCCGACAAGTTCGTTTTCTGGATGGCGCCGCTGGTAGTGGTAATGACTGCGTTCACGGTATTTGTGGTCGTGCCATTTGGAGCGACCCATGCTGTCACCGACATGAACATCGGTATCTTGTTCATGGTCGGAGTTTCCTCGTTGAGCGTTCTTGGCATTGTGATGGCGGGATGGGCGTCGAATTCCCACTATCCGCTGATTGGCGCATTGCGCTCCAGCGCACAGATGGTTTCCTACGAAATCGCGATGGGGCTCGCGGTGGTCTCCGCAATTTTAATGACCAGCCTGAATTCAGCCGGGACCGGCACGCTGAGCATGATTGGCATCGTGCAAGCGCAGCAAGCACAGCATGTGTGGTTCGTGTTCAAATTTTTCCCCTTGGGGATGATTGCGTTTTTTATATTCGCCATCGCCATGGTGGCTGAAACCAATCGCGCTCCATTCGATTTGCCGGAGGCCGAATCCGAGCTGACTGCCGGTTTCCACACCGAGTACAGCGGATTCCGCTGGTCACTTTTCTTTCTGGCGGAGTACTCCGCGATGATTGCGGTCTCCTCCATAGCGGTTACGCTTTGGTTGGGAGGATGGCTGCGCCCGTTTTCTAATTCGCTGACTGGCGATACCTGGGAAATGGTTTTTTCGCTCATTCCCGGGCTAAGTTTTCTAGCTTTCGCGGCGATGTGCTTCCTGGGTGTGTTTCGCATGCCTAAACATCGGGCGTTTCGGATGCAGACTATGGGCCTCGCTGGATTCGGAGTACTCCTGGGCGGAATCGGACTGCTCCTGTTTGTGCCGCCGGTGCGCTACCGCGTCCAGGACATTTTTTGGTTCAGCGCCAAGGTTGCAATTTCCATGTACATGTATATCTGGTACCGCGGCACTTTCCCGCGATACCGCTTCGACCAGCTTATGAAGGTGGGATGGAAGGTGCTTTTGCCCCTGGGAATCGGCGTTCTGGTGCTGACGGCCGGGGTGGGGGTGCTTTAGATATGCAACCGGTGGCGACAACGTTTTTCTTTTACTTTCTGGCGGCGCTAACCCTCGCCGGCGGGGTTCTGGTGATCACCAGAAAAAATCCGGTGCACTCGGCCCTGGCGTTGATTATTGCGCTTCTGGCCCAGGCCGGATTGTATTTGATGCTCTATGCGCCATTCGTTGCCGGCGTGCAAATTATCCTTTATGCCGGCGGAATCATGGTGCTTTTTCTCTTCGTGATCATGCTGGTGAACCTTGAGCGGTCGCAGAGAGAAGAACAATTCAATAAGCAGTGGTTGCTGGGGATTATTGCCGCTACGGCGCTGGGCGCGCTTTTTATAACTATTTTCGTCCGTGGACGCGCGATTTTTCCTGTTCACATTGCCGCGGTGGCGGAGGAATCGAACACCCAGGAGATTGGCTTGATGCTTTACGGCAATTACATGTTCACATTCGAGATCGCTTCCCTACTGCTGCTGGTGGCGATTATTGGCGCGGTAGTGATGGCGAAGAAGCGGATCTGAAAATATGGCGCCGATTGCAACCATCCATTATTTGATCGTCGCGGCGGGTTTGTTCGTTCTCGGCGTGACCGGCGTCTTGACCCGGCGCAATGTGGTAATCGTGCTGATGTCCATTGAGCTGATTTTGAATGCAGTGAACCTGAACCTGGTGGCATTTTCGCGAATCTGGGGATTGCATGGCCAGGTATTCGCGATTTTTGTGATTACGGATGCGGCAGCCGAAGCGGCGGTGGGACTGGGAATCCTGATCGCATTCTTCCGCAACAAAGAGACGGTGAACGTGGACGAAATTGATCTGCTGAAATGGTAAAAAACGAAGACTGATTGATCAATGTTCTTCTTATCCTACATTTGGCTGATTCCGCTGCTGCCCGCCGCCGGCGCGGCCCTTATGTTTTTTTTCGGGCGCAGCCTCCAGAAGAAAACTGTGAGCGCGATTTGTGTTGGCTCAGTGGCCCTGGCGTTTGTGATGGCCTGCGGCGCAGTCTGGCAATACACTCACTACGCGCAGCAGGTCCCCGGTAAGGCCTACGAGCGCGTCCTCTATACCTGGATCGGAACCGGCGACAGCAACCTGAATTACGTCACCAGGAATGGATCGCCTGCGCCTGTGCAAGCGGATGTGGGTTTTCTGATCGACCCATTGTCCAGCATCTGGTTGCTTTTTGTCACCGGTGTGGGCCTGCTGATACTCATTTATTCAACCGGCTATATGGCCCACGAAGGGGGCTACTACCGCTTTTTCGGATACCTGAACCTGTTCATGTTTTCCATGCTCACGCTGATCATGGCGAACAATTACCTGCTGATGTTTGTCGGCTGGGAGGGAGTAGGCCTCTGTTCGTATTTGCTGATTGGATTTTATTTTCATCGCCCCTCTGCAAGCACAGCGGCCAATAAGGCATTCATCGTAAATCGCATTGGAGACGCCGGCTTCCTGCTGGGAATGTTTACCATCGCATGGTATTTCGGATCGCTTCGCCTCACCGCAGTCTCGCAACTTGCGCGCAGCGGGCACTTTCGCATCGGCGATCCCATTATTACTGCGGCTACGCTGCTGCTGTTCATTGGCGCGTGCGGAAAGTCGGCGCAGATTCCCCTTTACGTATGGTTGCCGGATGCCATGGAGGGCCCGACCCCGGTTTCCGCATTGATTCATGCCGCGACTATGGTCACCGCGGGAGTGTATATGGTGGCGCGCTCGAACGCCTTGTTCGTGCTGGCGCCGGGATCGATGAAAACCGTTGCATTTGTTGGCGCGGTGACGGCAATTTTCGCCGCCTCCATTGGGCTCGTACAGAACGACATCAAGCGGGTGCTTGCGTATTCGACAGTTTCGCAGTTGGGATACATGTTTATGGCGCTGGGCGTGGGTGCCTTCGCGGCCGGCGTCTTCCACGTCTTCACCCACGCGTTTTTTAAGGCGCTGCTGTTTTTGGGGTCAGGCTCAGTCATACACGCACTGAGCGGCGAGCAGGACATGCGAAACATGGGCGATCTGCATCGACGCATCCCAATCACGCACTGGACCATGTTCATCGCGACCTTTGCCATCGCCGGCATCCCTCCATTTGCGGGGTTCTTTTCGAAAGACGAAATACTATGGCAGGCGTGGTCGTCGGAAGGCGGCGCCTACCGGCTGCTCTGGCTGATTGGCTTTATAACCGCGTTGATGACCGCTTTTTACATGTTCCGGCTCATGTTCCTGACATTTCACGGACAGCCGCGAATGAGTCACGACGTGGAACATCACATTCACGAGTCGCCGAAATCGATGACCATTCCGCTGATCACTCTCGCCATTTGCGCGATCTGCGCGGGATGGCTGGGATGGCCGCACAGTCTTGGCGGATCCAACCGCTTCGAGCAATTTGTCAGGCCAGTGTTCGCTAAAGAGGCGGGGGTGCTGCAATCGGAAGGCGCGGCGGGCCAGGTCGCGAGCGGAAAAAAAGAAGAAGAACACACCAACCCGCTGGAATACGGATTGATGGCGTTATCCGTGGGCGCGGCAATCGTGGGCTGGGGAATGGCATGGAGATCGTATCGTTATGCGGCTAAGGGCTACAACGAGCCGATCGCGGTGAAAGTCCCCGCTCTATATCGTTTGCTCTACAACAAATACTACGTTGACGAAGGATACGACTACGCATTCACCGGCCGCCGTAAAGTCCTCCGGACGCGGCTGGGTGTAATGGGCCTGGGCGAAGGCGCATCGTGGTTTGACTCTCACGTGATCGACGCGCTGGTCAACGATGCGGGAGGGATGACTCGCCTGGCGGGAACGCTTTCGAGCTGGTGGGACAAGTGGGTCATCGATGGATTGCTGGTAAATGGTCCGGCAGTATTGTCGCGGCTGCTCTCTTACCCCGTGCGGTTGGTGCAGTGGGGATTGGTGCAGTGGTATGCCTTGGTGATGGTCGTAGGATTAGCAGGATTTATCGCGTATTACGCATGGCATTGAGTGGCCGGGCGTAAGAAATACATAAGCGCGGGGCAAGTGCGCCGCGCCACACATTTTGTTTATGCAAAATCACATTCTCTCGATCATCCTCTTTACCCCGCTGGTGGGCGCCCTTCTGCTCATTTTTGTTCCGAAGGAAAAAAAGGACGCCATCCGCTGGATTGCCAACCTTTTCGCGCTGGCCGGATTGCTGGTCTCGATTCCCCTGGTGCCTTGGTTCTGGCAGCATCGATTCGAGCCCGGCTTCAAGTTCATGGAAGGCTCAGCCAACAACTGGATCCCCTCCATCGGCGCGGGGTATGTGCTCGGCATCGACGGCATTTCTTTCCTGCTGATCATGCTTACCACGCTGCTGGGATGGATTTCGATCCTCTCCTCGTGGACCGCGATCGAAACCCGAGTGAAGGAGTACTACATCTGGTTTCTGGTTTTGCAGGTAGGGATGCTGGGCGTGTTCATGTCGCTCGACTTCTTCCTTTTTTTTATGTTCTGGGAGGCAATGCTCGTCCCAATGTATCTTCTGATTGGCATTTGGGGAGGGCCACGCAAGTTATACGCCGCGATTAAATTCTTTCTTTATACCCTCGCCGGGTCAGTCTTGATGTTGCTGTCCGTTTTGTTTCTGTACTTTTACAACTTCAAGCAGAACGGGGTTTATACCTTCAGCATTCAGGCGCTGTATCAGACCGCTCCTCGAATTTTCCACGACCCCGCCTACGGCCCCACTTTTGCCACGTTTCTATTTTTGGCATTCTTTGCCGCCTTCGCCATCAAGGTGCCGATGTTCCCATTCCACACCTGGCTACCGGACGCGCACGTTGAGGCGCCAACTGCGGGGTCGGTCATCCTGGCTGGGGTTCTGCTGAAAATGGGGACGTATGGTTTTATCCGATTCGCGCTGCCCTTCTTCCCCGATGTGGTCATGCTGCCCAAGGTACGGGCGTGGATGATCGGCTTGTCCATTGTCGGTATCCTTTACGGCGCGCTGGTTTCGCTGATGCAGAAGGATATGAAGAAGCTGGTGGCATACTCGTCGGTCAGCCACCTTGGTTTCTGCACCTTGGGAATCTTTGCCTTGAACCCAGCCGGGCTGAGCGGCTCGGTGCTGCAGCAGATCAACCACGGAATTTCCACCGGGGCGCTGTTCTTGATTGTTGGCATTCTTTACGA
>JAFAWN010000089.1 GCA_019241735.1 Terriglobales bacterium | reverse complement strand
TAATTTTCTTGTCCGGCCCAATCACAAAAACCGTGCGCACGGTGGCGTTGTCGGCGGGGGTGCGTCCCTCGGAACTGTTGCCACTTTCGGCAGGGAGCATTCCGTAGAGCTTGGCAATCTTCAGTTCGGGGTCGCCGATCATGGGATAAGTAACCTTGTGCCCCTGCGTTTCTTCGATATCCGCCGCCCACTTGCCATGGCTGCTCACCGGATCCACGCTGAGTCCAATAATTTTCGTATTGCGCTTTGCGAATTCCGGCTGTAAGCCTGCCATGTAGCCCAACTCAGTAGTACACACCGGGGTGAAATCCTTAGGATGGGAAAACAGGACGGCCCAGCCGTCCCCAATCCATTCGTGGAACTTTATCGGCCCTTGCGTGGTTTCGGCGGTGAAATCCGGGGCGGTGTCATTGATACGTGGCAGGCGAGATTCGCTTGAATTCGCGGTGCTGATGCTCATTATGTTTCTCCTCCTAAAGTAAAAATCCTTCCGGGATACCGGGACACTTGGTTCGGGCCATCATATGAGATTGCGTGGTAACAAAAACATGGCGCGTACGGAAACTTTCATTCCGCGCTGCCCAGAGGCGTGCGCCGGTATACAACAACAGATGACGCCAGGGCTGGAATGGGTGCGGACGTCAATAGAAATATAAAATCCTCGCAGATTCGGTCAATTCGCGGTTGATTGCATTCCGCGGCTTCCATCTAAGAATGGTTCAGTTACCGGTAACATACCGCCGTTACGCACGTAAATTGACCTCAAGCTAGGTGGTTGTTACCGTGTTTATCAGCGACAGCCGCCCTCATTTGTGACCAAGCCGCCCAACAACGAACAGCCTGAGCGCGTAGACAAGCGCATCCAGGTGGCTCTGCCGGTCCGCGTCACTTACTGGGACCGCGAATATAAGCCATGTCTGGACATGGCATGTACTTACGATATTTCCCCGCGCGGTGCGCGGATCTCTGGTTTGCGAAGCCCGCAAGTAGCAGGCGAAATTATCGCGATAGAGCGGGGGAAGAACAAAATATTCTTCCGCGTGATTTGGGTTGGCGAAGCGAATACGGAATTGAGCGGTCAGGTTGGAATTCAATCCGTCGAGACGGAGCGAATCGTATGGGAGGCGGAACTTCGCGACATGGACGATGTGTATGATCCGGTTTCGCTTGGCAGATCCGGGCCGGTGCCCGATCACTCCGGCAGCGGGGGAAATCGGCGGCGGCAGCCACGCGTTCCTGTTGAAGGCGTCGCACAACTCGAAAATCAAAGCGCAACGATCAATAAGATCGAAGGAGTAGTCAGGGACCTTTCAGAAACCGGATGCTTGATTGTCACACATAATACCCTGCCGGTCGGTGCCGAACTAGCACTGGAGCTGGATGTCGCCAACTACAAGCTGAGATTTAAGGGCCGGGTGCGCCATTCCGACCGGGAACTAGGGACTGGCATAGAGTTTCGCGGCATTCGTAAAGGGGACCGGCAGATTTTAAAGTTCCTGTTACGCAAAATGAGCGAGCAAGAACTGGAAGCCGCATTTCAATTTGATCTCCCTGCGGTGTGTCAGGAATAACACGACTTCTGCGGGGCCTAGCGCTCCAAATATTCAATCAGCAGCTTGTGGCGTGTGAAAACCCACGCTATCCGTCGTCCTCCGAAAGCAACCGCGGGAAGCGGCGCTTTAGCCAGCACCGCGCCCTGCGAACGGCTGTGCTCGAGTTGGAGATTGAGATCATCCACTTCATAACATACATGGTGCAGGCCGCCGCCTTTTTCGACGAATTTCTGTAACGGTGATTTCTCGCCCGCAGGTTCCACCAGCTCTACAGCGGCAGCTCCCACTCCGCCGCAGCGGAAAAAGCTGACCCGCGCCTGCTGTAATGGGTCGTGAATAATTTCACCATCCCAGTTTGCGCCAAGTGATCGCGCGAATTCGCCGCCAATATCCGCAATGGACTTGACCGCGTAGCCCACGTGATGGAACGCAGGCGCATTCCCGGCGGGAGGGCTTTGATTTAAGTCAATCTGGCTCATGTGACGCCTAACCTACTTCAGCATGCTCCCGCACGGCGCCCATCTGGCTCAGCGCCTGATCAAGGTCGGCGATAAGATCATCGGCATTCTCGATTCCAACCGACAACCGGACCAATTGTTCGGTCACTCCCATTTTCTGCCGTTGTTCCGGCGAAATCATTGCATGTGAGGTCAGGACCGGGATGCTTACGAGCGATTCCACGCCGCCAAGACTTGGAGCGAGGGTGAATAGGCGAAACGATTCCGTCAGCCGCCGTGCGTCATCCCCTGTCCCCACAACTTCAAAGCTAAGAACTCCGCCGCCGCCTTGCATTTGTTCCATCGCCAAAGCGCGCTGCGGATGCCCGGACAAAAACGGGTAATGGACGCGCCCAACCTTCGGGTGCTGCGACAAAAACTCAGCCACACGTAGGGCGTTATCGTTCTGGCGTTGCATACGAACCGCCAAAGTCTTGATCCCGCGAAGCAGCAGCCAGGCGGCATGGGGGTCCATGCATACGCCTAGTGTGGTTCGAGCGTCCTGAATTTTCTGGATCAGGTCGCGCCGTCCAGCCATGATCCCGCAAATCAGGTCAGCATGGCCGGCAAAATACTTGGTGCCAGAATGCATCACCAGATCGATGCCAAATTCCACCGGGCGAGTGTTGATGGGGGTTGCAAATGTACTGTCAATCACGGAAATCAGATTGTGTTTCTTGGCGAGCGCTGAAAGTCGTTTAAGATCTATGACCCGCAACAGGGGGTTGGTCGGCGATTCCAGATATAAGAGCCGGGTATTCGGTTGAATCGCGCGCGCGTGCTGATCGTACTCTGTGGTGTCGACGAAGGTAGTTTCGATGCCGAATTTCGGCAGCCATTGGCTGAAGAATTTTGTGGTTCCACCATAAATATCGCGCTGGGCGACTATGTGATCGCCGCTCTTCAACACTGCCAGCAGAGAAGTGGTGATCGCTCCCATCCCAGAGGCGAAAAGCAACGCTGCATCCGCGCCCTCGAGTTGCGCAATCGCAGCCTCGGCAACGGTCTGGGTAGGGTTGCCGTAGCGCGTATAAAACATATCAGTGTGAGTAGCACGCAATTGCTGCTCATTGTCGGTGACTTCGAAGGTGGAAGTCTGATAAATGGGAGTGGATACCGGCCCATTCTTTTTTCGGAGATCGCCCCCCCCACGAACGGCTTTGGTTTCCTGATGGTGCTTATGCAAATTCATGTCAACTCCTCCGGCGGAAAGCGGTACATCTTAGACTATCTTCCAGTCAGCAAGTGAGCAACTGCGGTTACAAGTACATTTATAATTCAGCTTCCGTTTTCGCAAAAACACTCGATATGAACAAAACCGCCGGCGTACCGGCGAAATCGAATGCGCCGCAATTACGATGCATTGGCTGCGCCACCGTCGCCATTACAGAAAACCGCGACATGCGATGCTCCGGTTGCGGCGACCTGCTCGAGGTCATTTATCCGGCATTGGGCTCGGGGATAGATGCTGAGTCACTGAAAACAATATGGCAGCAACGGCGGACGTCTAATCATTCGCTTGACACCAGTGGCGTCTGGCGATTCCGTGAAATGCTTCCCGCGCTCACCGCTGGCACAGCCCCCATCACCCTCCGCGAAGGCAACACACCACTTTACGAACTGCCGCTAGCCGCGAGAAAGATAGGAATCGGGCAGTTATTCGCCAAACATCAAGGGATGAATCCCACGGGCTCCTTCAAGGATACGGGGATGACTGTAGCGGCGTCGTTCGCGCGACAACATGGCTACCGCTGGGTGGCTTGCGCATCCACCGGAAACACTTCGGCTTCCATGGCGGCTTATGCTTCCCGCGGAAAAATGCGGAGCCTGGTTCTGGTCCCCGAGGGCCAGGTTTCATGGAGCAAACTTTCGCAGGCGTTGGACTATGGCGCGCTAACCTGTCAATTGCGGACAGATTTCGACGGTTGCACGCGAGTATTGAACGCAGTAATACAACGCGCCCCGATTTATGTGCTGAATTCAGTAAATCCCCACCGTGTGGAGGGGCAAAAAACGGCCGCCATTGAATTACTTGAGCAGTTGGATTGGGAGGCACCCGACCACGTAATTGTTCCCGGAGGTAATTTGGCGAATTCGTCCGCGTTGGGAAAAGCATTTCTGGAAATGAAGGATATTGGGCTGACCTCGAGACTGCCTAGGATCTCGATTATTCAAGCGGAAGGCGCCAACGCGTTAGTCCGTACCATGCGGGAAAATTCCGGGCAACAACTAATCCCAGTGGAGGCGCAGACGCATGCAACCGCGATTCGCATCGGCAATCCTGCTTCCTGGAAGAAGGCGGTGCGAGTCCTACAGGCCACGGGAGGATCCGTAGAGCAGGTCAGCGAGGCGGAGATTGCCTTGGCCAAAGCGGAGATTGGAGCGGAAGGAATTGGCTGTGAGCCCGCGTCGGCAGTAACCCTGGCCGGGCTGAAGAAATTGGTGAAGCGGGGGATCGTGAAATCCCAGGAGAGGGCTGTGCTAATTTTAACCGGTCACCTGCTGAAAGACTCTGACTACACTTTGAAGTATCACCTCGGCGAGCTTTTTTCCGGTGCGGACACTCAGGATGAAGGCCTTGACGCGCAACGGCGGCGGCCCCTGGTACTCGACGCCACTCCCGATATCGTTCTGAATGCGCTGGAGGCGGCGGAAAAAATGGATATCCGCTCCGAGGAAAAACAATAGCATGTCCCGCCGCAAGCGGGACCTCGTAGCACTGGCTCTTACTCTGCCTGCGACCTCGGCCAATCTGGGCCCGGCGTTTGATAGCGCGGCACTCGCGTTGAAACTGTTTCTACGTGTCCACGCCGAAATTTCGGACGAGTTTTCCATTACAGCTCAGGGCCGTGATATTGAAATCTGCCAGCGCATCCGGGGCAACCTCATTTTAGAAACTTATCGGGAAGTGCTAAAAAGCCGGCGGCATCTGGTAAGACCTCTCAAGCTGCGCCTTGAGAATGAGATTCCCATCGGAAAGGGATGTGGCTCCTCGGCTGCCGCCCGCCTGGCAGGCATCTCGCTGGCTGTGCATTTTGGTCGTCTTGATTGGGATGACGAGCAAATTATCGCCGAGGCCGCGCGCCGTGAGCATCATCCCGACAATGCGGCGGCCTGCTGGATGGGCGGCCTGGCCGTAGCCAGAATCTCCAGAGACGGAAGCGCCGAAGTCGCGCGGGTAACTCCGAAGGGGAAATGGCGGTTGTTGTTGATTGTCCCGGAAAAAGCTCTGCCTACGGCAGAAGCCCGGCGAGTGCTCCCTAATCGTTATTCTCGCGCCGATGTGGTTACCAACATTCAAAATTCGATGCTGTTACTGATGGCCTTAACCCAGGGGCGGCCAGAGCTGCTCCAAGCATCGCTCCAAGACCGAATTCACCAACCTTATCGGGCAGTCTTATGCCCGCTTCTTCCAGTGTTGCAGGGATTGGCGGGAACCCCGGGGATCTTAGGCGTTTCCCTCAGCGGCGCAGGCCCCGCAGTATTGCTTTTTCTGGGCCCAGCCGCGGATTCTGAACGAGTCAGGCATCGCATTCGCGCTCATCTGCGCTCTCACCGGCTTTCCGCAGAAATAATTCCAACTGAGATAAGCGAACGTGGAGGCTCAAAGCGGCCGCCACGACAGTTCGCAACTATTTAACGGGAACGCTATCTACTGCCGGAAGCGTGCGTCTGATCGATCAACCGCGGGACTGGAAGATTGAATGCCGGAAAGATGCTGCTCAAAGCTGAGCTCTGGATT
>JAFAWN010000077.1 GCA_019241735.1 Terriglobales bacterium | reverse complement strand
TGTCGAACCTGCGGTGGAGAGAACATTCAGCACCTGGAATTCCGGCGGATATTGCCAGTAACGGCGAGGCATTCCCAGGTAGCCGAGAACAAACTGCGGAAAGAATGTAAGGTTAAACCCAAGAAATACCGTCATGGCCGCCAACCTGCCCCATGCCTCGGGATACATGCGGCCGGAAATCTTCGGCCACCAGAAGTGCATCCCGCCCAGATATCCCATGACCGCACCGCCAACCATAATGTAGTGAAAATGGGCGACTATGAAATATGTGTCGGTAACGTGCACGTCGATTCCCAACGCCGCCAGAAACAAACCGGTAAGCCCGCCCATAGTGAAAAGGCCGATGAACCCGAAGGCGTATAGCATGGGCGTGGAAAACGAAATCGACCCTTTGTACATGGTCGCGGTCCAGTTGAAAACTTTGATCGCCGACGGGACCGCAACCAGATAACTCAGGATGGAAAAAATGAGCGCCGAGTAAAGCGAAATTCCCGCGACGAACATATGGTGCGCCCAGACGAGGAATCCGAATACGGCAATCGCGATACTGGACATGGCCACAAATTTGTATCCGAAGATACGTTTGCGCGAGAAGCAAGGCACAATTTCCGACACCACGCCCATAGCCGGCAAAATCATGATGTAGACGGCAGGGTGGGAGTAAAACCAGAAAAGATGCTGAAAAAGAAGTGGGTCTCCACCCATGGTCGGATCGAAAATTCCCAGATGGAAGGCGCGTTCGAAAACCACCAGCAGCAAGGTTACCGCCAGGACTGGAGTTCCCAGAAGCTGAATAATGCTGGTGGCATAATGCGACCATACAAAAAGCGGAAGCCGGGACCATGTCATGCCCGGAGCACGCATGCGGTGGATGGTAACCACAAAATTGAGGCCGGTAAGTATTGATGAAAATCCGGCAATGAAAATAGAAATGCCGGCCTCAATAACTTTCGTATTGCTGAAAGCCGTGCTGAATGGCGTATAAAAGGTCCAGCCAGTGTCCACACCGCCTGTCAGGATGCAATGCAAATAGATGATGCCGGCAATGATGTATAGATACCAGCTAAGGAGATTAATGCGGGGAAAGGCGAGGTCGCGGGCGCCGATCATCAGCGGGATAAGAAAATTCCCCAGCACAGCGGGAATGGAAGGGATTAGAAAGAAAAAAATCATCACCTGGCCGTGCATCGAGAACAGCTTGTTATAAGTGTCGGCCTGAACAAGGTCCCCTGCCGGGGTTAGCAGCTCCAACCGTATGAGGAGGGCGAAAAATCCCCCAATAAAAAAGAAGAAGGTGATCGATGCCAGATACAAAAGCGCAATCCGCTTGTGGTCTATCGTAAGCAGCCACGAGCGAATGCCATATTCTTTGTTAAGGTAATGCTCGCGTTCGGGAACAATTACTGCGGTGGCCATTATTATTCCTTTGGATTCTGCGGTTGGGTGCCCGCGGGAATGAGACTGGGGGTTCCCGCGACGCCCGCCGGGTTCGGACTAAGAGACTTCACGTATTCCACCAGCGCTGCCAATTGCTCCTCACTCACCAGCCCTTGAAATACCGGCATAATCGGCTTAAATCCGCTGACAATCTTCGCGCTGGGATTCAGGATTGACTCTCGAACGTAATTTTCATCTGCTACCACTATGCGGCCATCTTCGAGCAACACCGGTTTCCCAAATACTCCTGCCAGATTTGGGCCTCGCCCTTGGGTGTCGGAGCGATGGCAGGTTGGGCATCCCAACTGCTGAAAGATACTCTGTCCGTTTGACGCGAGCGATCCTGCCGCTCCGCCCCCGCCCAGCCAGGCCTCGTATTGAGCCGGCTCCATCACTACCACCTGTCCTATCATCCCCGAATGTTGCGTGCCGCAATATTCCGCGCAAAAAAGATGGTATGTACCCGCTCGGGTGGCCCGAAACCACGCGGTGGTGTAGCGGCCCGGGAGCACATCTTGTTTGATTCGAAACGCCGGAACGTAGAAGCTATGGATTACATCCTGCGAGGTCATGATCATTTTCACGTCACGACCTACAGGAACGTGAAGCTCATTAATCTCGCGCTGCCCTTCCTGGTGCTCGAGCTTCCACATCCACTGCTTGGCCACGACGTAAACTTCGGTGGCGCCGCGTGGCGGGGTCCGTTCATGGAAATAAATGGCGGCGCCCCAGAGAAAAATAAGCATGAAAATTCCCAAAGGAACGATGGACCAGGTCAGCTCGAGCGGCGTTGACCCCTCAATCTGCTCGGCTTCATGCCCGCGGCGGCGACGGTATTTCGTGGCAAATACGAGGATCAACGTGAAGATGGCCGCACACATGAATCCGGACAACAGCAGCAAAAACACGAATAGCGCATCCACGTTGCCTGCCATCGAGGAGGCGCGCGCCGGCCAAAGAGGAAAATTATCGTACATGACTTAGGTTGCCCGCACGCTTTTCGGGTCGCTGCGGAACATCAGTGTCAAAAACAACCCCAGCACCATGACCGTCGCCGCCGCTGAAAGTTTGATGATTCGTGAAATGACAGCGCCATACTTTCCGGTCGCAGGATCGTAGTGGTAGCAGTACAGCAACACCTGGTCTACCACGCTTCCGATCCGCCCTTGCGATGCTTCAATCAGCCCCATGCGCAGGTCTTTCGGTGGATATTCGACGCCGTAAAAATATTGTGCGATTTTCCCCGAAGGAGTCAGCACCATTATCGCGGTAGCATGCGCAAACTGCCGGATCGCAGGGTCGTATCGATATTGAAAGCCCGCGGCTTTGGTGATGGCGTCGATTGATTCCTGCCCGCCAGTGAGGAAATGCCAGCCAGACGCGGCCCCCGCACGTCCGTAGCGTCTCAGGTATTCGGCTTTTTTCTCCCCGGCAATTTTTGGCGTATCAGAAGGATCAAAGCTGATTGTTATAACGTCGAATTCCCTGCCCACATCGAACTTCAGCACCTTGAGCGTACTCTCCAGACCACTCAAGACTTCGCCACACAGCATCGAACAGCGATAATAAACCAGACTTAAAATCATCGGCTTCCTGCCGAAATAATCTCCGAGGCGTACAAGGTTGCCGCCCTCGTCGCCAAAAGCGAGATCAGATGGAATCTGCTCATTCAAATTCTGCCGGATTCCAATGTCCTGCAATCCGGGTGGCCGAACGTTCGCCGGAGGCGACATTACTCCTTGGGTCATCCCCTGAACGAGGGCAGAAGTATTCGACGCCAGCAACGCGAGTGCGAGGGTCGCTAACATGTTCCGAGCTTTGAAACTGCCCCGCACGCTACTCCTCTTTTCCCTTCTGCAGCTTCTGCAATTGACTTCTGTCTGACGAGCCTGCGGCGCGTCTTACTGTGTTCACAACCGAAGCAGGGACCTCTCCGGATCGAGGTGTTACCGGAAGCCCGCGCTGCGCTGTCAATTCCATGGCGCGGTCGATGGGGATGCGCAAGACTCCAGCCTGTTCATCGACCCATCCATAACTGTTAAGGCGCTGTTCCTCATCGCGCCGGAATCGATTGAAATCGACACGCTCGTACTTTTCCAACCTCGGCTTGGGAAATTGTTCCAGGTCTACTTCAGGGGCGAAAGACGTTTCGGTTCCGGCTTTCACCAGTGGATTCTGTTGCGGCTGATGAGCTCTTTCACGCGCGTCAAGAAAACGGTACAGACCCCAAATCACAAAATAAAGAATTACTCCGGCCACGCAAAGCCCCAACAAGAAACCCAGTATAGGTTTTGCTCCCAGGTCCTGGCGCTCGAACTCCACTTCCGGATTTTGGATATTCGGTTCTTCGATCATGCTCCCGCCTCAGAATGTGTCGGTTCCCACACCTCCCTGACGTAGGGATCGAATGCGGGCAGCAACGGCATGGATGCCAGATTGTGGAAGAAATATGCCAGCCATAACCCTCCCATGGCAACCGGGACAACAATATCCAGCCACGTCACTCGGATGGTGGGGGAAAAATTAGGCTCGATGATCCAGAATAGATCCACGAACCGCATGATCATCAACCCGGTCGCAAGCCAGACCAATTTCCTGATGTTTCGTTTAAACGGACGCGAAAGCAAAAGAACGAACGGAACAACGAAGTGAAACACCACGAGCATCAACCCGATCGAGCCCCAACCTCCGTACAGCCGCCGGATGTACCAGGTAATTTCCTCGGGCAGATTCCCCGCCCAGATAATTAACCATTGCGAGAAGGAAAAGTAAGCCCACAACATCAGAAATGTCAGCATCCATTTGCCGTGATCGTGGACGAAATCAGGCTTTAGAAGCTCGGACATTGGCTTGTAATCGACCAGAATTCGCTCAATGACAACGGCAAAGCACATGGCCGACAAAACTTCCCCAATCAAAATAATGAGGCCGTAAATAGTCGAGATCCAGCTGGGATCAATCGACATTACCCAATCGATCGCCGCGAACGAGATAGTAAAAGCGTAGAGAACCAGTCCGGGGCCACTCAAGGCTTTGGCACGGGCGCTGGTGTCTCGCATGGGCGGCTGATCGTGCTGCGCCGACCATTTGCTCAGGAAAAAAGACAGCCCGATCCAGATTGCAAAATAAATTACGGCGCGGATTATGAACCCCTGGACAGAAAGATAACTCCGGGTAATTTCCGCAAGATGCTGGCGCAAGTGCGCGTCCGGGATCGAGTCCAGCGGTCTTGCCCAAATATATAAAAAACGACGGCCGAACGGGATAGGAACGAACAACAATGCCAGCAGTGGAAGCGTCCGCATGGCCGCGCCCTGAAGCCGGCGAATCACCACCCCCCACCCGCCGCCAGTTAAATGGCGGATCATGAGAATCGCCATCGATCCTAATGCCACTCCCAACCACAACATGAAGCCCAGCAGGTAAGCGTGAAAAAATTCGTCTGTCCGCAAAAAGGCGCCGACGATTGCGATCACAGCGAAGATGACGCCGATGATCAACGATCTGCGCTCCATTAACCGGACAATGGGCGGAGCTGATAGATCGAGATTGACAACCCCCGGGCTGCTCACTTTTGCTCCTCTTTTTTATCGACAACTGGCTCTGACCTCTGCGGCAAGGTCGCTCCCGACCCTGGTTCGTCGCGAAAATCAGGAACCGGCGACGGAACGGCTTGACCGGCGGGGATATCCGCACGGGTCGCTGACTGGCTTAGTTGTAACGCCCGTATGTAAGCGACAATGCACCAGCGGTCGTCCGGCGAAATCTGCGAGGCATAATCCGGCATTGCACCAAATCCATTGGTGATTACGTCGAAAAAATATCCCAACGGCGCTTTCCTCAACCGCTCGGTGTGATACGACGGAGGAGCGCGAAACCCACGCTGCACGATCATTCCATTTCCGTCGCCTACCCGCGAGTGACATGGCGCGCAATAAATATTGAAGCGCTCGCGCCCGCGTGCCAGTTTTTCCATGGATATAGGAAATGGCAGATAGTCGCCGGGATTATTCCCGATTTTCCCGCTGTAGAAATACGAATCGTCGTGCAACTCACCGCGCGCCACGGTCCCTTCCACCGGTGGGCGGGCCGAACGCAAATCCGCGTAGAAATCGCTTCGCGCCAAGGGCTTGAACCGTGGCTGGTCATGCATATCCTGGCGGCATCCTGTCAGGCCAGCAAGGGCCAACAATCCCAGGGATGCGAGTTTGCGCAAAGTAAGCATTTACTGAGGGACCTCGGATATCGATCTGGGGTTCAGGCTTTCCAGGAAAGCTTTGGTTTCTGATCCGCGATATTTTGGGTCCGAAGAAAAAATCATCAGAAAAAATCGGTCTCGTGTGGCGAAGGCAAACCGGGGAACGTTAAATACCGGGTGGTAAGGCATGGGCAGACCATTCAGCGCCAACATGCCAAACACCGCAGCCAGAACGGAAAACAGAATGGTCATCTCGAAGGTGACGACGATGAATGCCGGCCACGAATGGTATGGGCGTCCGCCAACATTTATCGGGTAGCTGACGGTGGAGATCCACCACTGCAGCAAATATCCCGAGGCGCAGCCCAGCAGTCCGCCAATAAGAACTACGAGCGGGACCGAGTTATGGTGAAACCCTATAGCCTCTGCCAATTCTTCGATGGGAAAAGGACTGTAGGCATCGATCCTTTTATATCCCGCTTCATAGGTCTGGCGCGCAGCCGCGACCAGGGTGGTCGGGGAATCAAACTCTGCCATCATGCCGTAGTTCCCCGTGTGCTTCATTCGGGCTTGACCTCGGCCTGCGGAAGCAATTGCCGCATTTCAAAGATCGAAATCATGGGGAGAATACGGACAAAAAGGAACATGCACGCCAAAAAGAAACCAATTGTTCCGATGTACGTCATCCAGTCCCAGCGCGTCGGATAGTACATTCCCCAGGACGAGGTCAGGAAATCGCGTTGCAGGCTGACCACGACAATGACAAACCTCTCCAGCCACATACCAACCAGGATCACGCCGGATATAACGAATA
>JAFAWN010000410.1 GCA_019241735.1 Terriglobales bacterium | reverse complement strand
CCCGGTAATGATCTAAAGCCGACGCGCGGTCTTCCTGCAAATCGAAAATTCTTCCCAGATAAATGTGAGACCAGGCCAGCACTTTTGGTTCACCTCCGGCCTCGAGCGCCCTTTGAAAATAATCGCGGGCATTGTCCATGTTTTTCTGAACCACGGCAACCTGCGCCAGGATAAACAAGGCGCGCCCGGCATCTTCACTCTTTTCGTCCAGGGCCTGTTGCGCAAATTTCTGAGCGCTGGCGGCGTCTCCTGCGGATAGCCGCTGTTCCGCCATGATCAGCAATTTGGCTTCGACCGGACGCGGCAGATGCAGCAACTCCGGGTCCGCGCTGGCCGCAAATTGAATCTGTGCGACCCGTTTCTCTTCTTTCCGCACATCAATGTTTGCCACCATGTCGCCATACACGCTGCGCAGCCCGGGTGCTTCCTTTTCGAAGCGTTGCAAGGCCTCATAAAAATACCTGGTCAAGATAAAGCCCTGCTCCACGGATGCTTCTACTGCCTGTTCCTTCTGAGCTTCCGTCGTCTTCGTGGTGCGGGCTTCCACCGTCCGGATCAGGCACTCCGTTGCCAACAGTCCGGCATCGCTTTTGAAGCTTTCATCCATGGGTGCGGTCTTTACCGTGTCGAGCAACGGCTCCAGCCGTTTTATCGACGTTGGATACTTGAGCGCCAGGGGATCGAGCAGGTAATGAAGATAGGTGTGCCGGATCTGGTCCATCTTCAACGGCGTTTTCGAGCCGGGAGACACTACGACAAAATAATCCGCTCCATAGTTCCGCGCGTTAGTCTGGCCCGGAGCCCCCATGGGTTCAAGGTAAACGGTGAAACCGCGTCCGAGATAACCGGAGGACTCAAACTTGAGATAAATCTCGGTATCAAACAGCATCTTCGCCAGCGGTTCATGATACCGGTCGATCAATTCTGCATAAGCTGCCCGATGACGCTCGAAAATTGCGTGAAGCCCGGCGGCGTTGTAAAAAGCCTGGATTCCTGGGAGCATGTCCACAAGTGCCGCAGCATCGGGCGGAAGGTCGGCGGTCTTGACCTTCACCGTCAGGGCCGGAGGCGGGTCCAGATACAACGACAGGGAAACGTATTGCGCCAGGTTTCGCGACGGATCAGTTTGCTGATGCTGCTGATACGACTGGCAAAGGGTCTGCTCCGCGCTTCTGGCGGGTTCCGAAGCCTGTACATTCTTCGCCACCTCCGAGCGGATCTGCATTCGCAAGGGATCGGAAGCGGGCAGCTCGGCATCGTATCCGCAGGCGTTCAGCGCGGTGAAGACGGCAAACAGCGTCTCGCTGCTATCCAGCGTCACCCCGTGGGTCGAGGCAGGCGCCTGTGCCCAGCCGCGCGGGGTCAATACTGCCGCCAAGAAAATCGCCTGCCAGAGCTTGGAGCTCAGAATCCCCCCGCCGGGCTGTGGCCCGCAAATGATGAATCGAAGATTCAAGTCTAAGAGACTAAGCGCGGAGGGTCAAACCTGAGGGCGTGAACGCTAGCCTTTCACGCTGATCTTGGAAAATGACAGCACAGCCCTGCCAGCAATGGGCCGACCCATGGAAGTTGCGGGACGGAAGGTGGTAAAAATCAGCATGTTCTTTACCTGCGCGGGCAGCTCCCGGGGCGCTTCAGGATTCGACAGGACACGGTAATCTTCTAGCCGCCCATTGGATCCTACATAGGCCTCAATCACCAGCGGGTCCTCATCGATGGAATCGAGCGTGGACCCGAAGGCAGACTGCTGCAACCGGGGCGCGGTGCTCAACAATAGAGGAACGTCGTTGCTGGAATTCTGAAGCGGCAAAGTCAGATAACCCATAAGGCATCCAAAGATTGCCACTGCCGTAAGCAGTCCCACTGCGGCCGGTACCATGAAAGCATTGAGTGCGTTCTCCCAGTGCACCCACGAAGTTCTTAGATAAGCCCTTCGCGGCCGTGCCGATTCCCGCGATATAGCCAATCGCAATTTCAGCGCCAGATTCGCCGGAGCTTTCTCGCGGGGCACGCTGGCCAGCAGTTGCTGCGTGCGCCGCAATGATTGGTAATGAGAACTGCAACTGCCACAGGACTTTAAATGTTCACCCACCCAGGCCATTTGTGCGCCGGTCACCGTGCCGTCGAGATACAAAGAGAACAATGATCTGGCCTGAGCGCAGTTCATGACATCACCTCTACTTCCCTGGCGCGGGATGCACGCGAAGCAGCATAAGTCGGTCGTGAAGACATCCGGCCAGCAGCCTCAGCTCTCGCCTTCCGTTCGGCAGCGGTCTGTATTCCCAATTCGCCGCCCACCTCGCTTACGTAATCAGCCAACCGCTGCCGCAGCGCTTCGCGCCCCCGCGTTATTCTAGATTTCACAGTGCCCAGCGAGACTTGCATGATCTCGCCAATCTCTTCGTAAGACATTTCTTCGAGGTCGCGCAGCACGATTGCCGTCCGGTACGGCTCGGGAACGTTTCGCAATTCTGCTTCCACCCGCCGCCGGATCTCCTCGTGCGCGACTTGGTCAAACGGCGAGTCAGTTTTGTCCACCAGCATGTCGATCAGGCCGCGTGTCTGGCCGGATTCGGTTTCGAACCCCGCCGGTTCCATCGACGTTTCGCGCGCCTTGTGGCGGAACCACCAGCGCCGCCGGTTCGATGCCTCATGCACCGCGATCCGGTAAATCCAGGTCTTCAGGCTCGATTGTCCGTTGAAATGTTTCATTCCACGGAACACCTTGAGGAAAACGTCTTGCGTCGTATCCGCAGCATCCGCCGGGTCAGCCAGTACGCGATAGACCAGGCTGTAAATCGGTTGATGAAACTCGCCAATCAGCCAGGCATACGCATCCTCAGAGCCGGCCTTGAGTTCGTACACAACTGCCGACTCGCAAGCCCCGATGCCCAACGCACTGGCCAACTCAACCACAGTTCCGCTCCCGCCGTGTTCCGCTTTGGCGCTCCTCAATTATAGGGTCGTTTCAGACCGCGGGAAACGTGAAACTTCTCTCCCTTGAGCTGCCGGGGCGTGCTTCCGGCCTGCAGGCCACACCTGCCAGATGGCCGGGTATAGCCAACTTGCGCCTTAAGCCCGCCATGTAATGACTGCTATTTAAATAGACCCCGCCGCCATCCGTTAGGTTCCAGGCCTTGATGACGCAAGGGTTTACGGTCAGAGGGACACGCAGGTCATTGGGATTGGGGTTGCGGGGTGCCGTCGGCACTCGGGGGCTTCGGCACAGGCTTGGCCGAAGGTTTCTTCTTGGCTTTCTTGACAGGTGCAGGGGCGGTGTCATCCACAACGACCTTCTTCGGCGTAGCGGCTTCAGTCGCCTGAGCTTTTTGAGCTTGCGCATGCAGCCGCGCCAATTCGCCTTCCTTCGCTCCAGTCAATGTTTCCATACGATCTGCGAGCGAACGCCTGATCCTCTCAATGGCGCTCAAGTCGTTTTCAATCGATTGTGCTTCGTCTTTGGATCCAAATGCGCCCGTCGTCTCCACAATCGCGCCAAATACGTCATAAAGTGCGTCCAGATTGCGATAAAGCTTGAACGTGGCGG
>JAFAWN010000205.1 GCA_019241735.1 Terriglobales bacterium | reverse complement strand
CCTTGAAAGCCCGCAAGCCGGTTGCCGTTATTGGCGCCGCCCTGGTCAGTTCAATTTCGTTCTTTCTGATCAGCAATTTTTCAGTTTGGGCGGTTTGGAATGATATGTATCCGAGAACTTGGGCTGGTTTAACCAGTTGCTATGTCGCGGGCATTCCATTCTTCCGTCACGCCGTCGAAGGTGACCTGCTGTTTACCGTGGCGATGTTCGCGACCCCGGCGCTGCTGCACCTGCTGACCGGAAACGCGGCGGGAGCGTACCGCCGCTATTTGATCCCGCGGCTTTCCTCAAGTAATTTAGTTTGATCGCAAGAATCGGATAGCCTGGGGCCTCAGCTATGCTTATGCTCGGAACATGACCACCATGTCGGCAATTGATTCGAGCAGCATTCCTAACATCGAAAATCCCAAGAAAGTCGACAGCGAGCTGCAATGGCAGGCAGTGCTGTCGCGCGACGCCAATTACGATTGCAGCTTTGTCTTCGCGGTATCTTCCACCGGCATCTATTGCCGCCCGTCGTGTGCGGCGAAGCGTCCCCGCCGGGAAAATGTGACTTTTTTCCGCCATGGCGCGGACGCTGAAAAAGCCGGTTACCGGGCCTGCTTGCGCTGCCGCCCAGCGACGACGAGCGAGCAAGAGCCCGCGGAAATCAAAGCTATCTGCCGTTTCATCGAAGGTCATTTAGAAGAACCTCTCACCCTTGCGAGGCTAGGGGAGGAATTTGGGCGAAGCCCCTTTCAGTTGCAAAAAAAATTCAAGGCCGCGCTGGGAATAACCCCCCGGGCTTACGCAGAATCCTGCCGCATGAATCGGCTCAAACAGAATCTGCAAAGCGGACGTTCGGTCACCAACGCCATGTATGACGCCGGATACAGTTCCAGCAGCCGGTTGTACGAGCGCGCAGTTTCCCACCTGGGAATGACTCCCGACAAATACCGGCGCGGAGCTATAGCCGCTCCCATCCGCTATACCTGCGCAGATACACCTCTGGGATGCATGCTGCTAGCCGCCACCGATCGTGGAGTCTGCGCCATCCATTTCGCCGAGTCTGAGATGGAACTGGAGCAGGGATTAAGGCGTGAGTTTCCATTCGCTGCCCGCAGAAGGGACGATGACGGATTGCGCGCCTGGAAAGATAATCTGCTCGGACAAATGCAGGGACAAGAATTGAACTCTTCCCTTCCCCTCGATATTCGATCAACTGCATTCCAGCGCAAGGTATGGACCTATCTGCAATCGATCCCGCGCGGCGAGACCCGCTCCTACAGCGCCGTGGCAAAGGCAATCGGGCAACCTGCTGCCACCCGCGCCGTGGCCCGCGCCTGCGCCACCAATCCCGTCGCCGTTGCGATTCCCTGCCATCGCGTCATCAGTCGCGGCGGAGAGATGTCCGGTTACCGTTGGGGAATCGAACGCAAGAAGGCTTTGCTCTCAGCCGAACGCGCACGCTGATCCGGGTCACCGTCACTGGCCCGGGTCCAGACCTTCAGCGCCGGTGCTGAGTTTTTCTGAAGCGCTCACTTCCTCTTTCTTTCCGCAGTCTCCGCCCCATACTCAGCCATCTCTTGAATTACGAAAGCGCATGCCCGTGGGACATCTGTTCCTCACCCGCAGCGGATGAGATGGTCAGTTGTCCGGCCTCGTGCCTTCCGACAGGTCCGCATTGGATATGGAAAGAGAAAACTACCTCGAGAACGTGCACGCCCGCATCGCCCGCGTGACCGACGACCTGCGCGCGATCCAGCGGGAACTTAATTGCGCGGCCATGGAGGCTCCCACTAATCCCGAGTTGATGGAAGCTCTGAGCCAACTGCCGGAGATGGAATCGCTACAGGTTCTGAAATCTGCTCTGGACCAGATGCGGCATTTTCTCTGGTTCTACATGCAGGTCATGACCAACGAATCGGAAATGGGCGACAAGCTGCGCCAGTCAATACGGCAAAAACCCTCGCATGATGGTCTTGCCGCTCCTGAGCTCTCGTTCCTGGAAAAATTCAAGTGCGCCGCGGACGCTGCGCTGTTCCGTTACCTGATCGACGGAAAGAACCGCAAGCCAAACTGAAATCCAGCCCGCCTACGCACTCGTCTCATACACCGGCGCCCCCGATAATTACCTGTCGCACTTCGCCCGCCGAGCTCAATACGACTACGTCTGCGGCTGAACCGGCGGCAAGGCTTCCGCGCTGATCCAGTCCCGCGACGCGCGCTGGATTTATGGTTGCCAGCCGGATGGCGGATTGCAAATCCAATCCGGCAAAACTCATCACGTTGCTTACGGCTCGGTCCATTGTTAAAACGCTTCCCGCCAGTGTTCCATCGCGCAGGCAGCGGCCATTTTTTACTTCAATTTCGAGGCTGCCAAGCTTGTAGTTGCCATCCGGCATGCCGGTTGCCGCGGTGGCGTCCGTAATGAGCACCGTAGCTTCTACGCCTTTCGCCGCAACTATCATTTTCACAATCGAAGGGTCGAGGTGAATTCCATCCGCAATAAAATCCGCGGAAATTCGCTGGTCGGTCAATACGTCGCCTAAAATCCCCGGGTCGCGGTGAAGCAGCGGACGCATGGCATTGAAAGTATGTGTGCTGTGTCTCGCGCCTGCATCTACCGCCATCCGCGATTCCTCCAGAGTCGCGTCCGTGTGGCCGAAGCTGACGCACACATTGCGATTGCGCGCGCTCGCAATCACTTCGAGTGCGCCGGGCAACTCCGGGGCTAGCGTAATCATGCGAATGTGGCCGCGGGCCGCATTCCAGAAGCGCTCAAACATCTCAACCGATGGCGGCAAAAGATATTCTTCCGGGTGCACACCCCGCCGTTTATGGCTGATAAAGGGCCCCTCCAGATGGATGCCAAGCGGCCGCGCACGCAAGAGGTTTTTCTCCTGGCGCGGAGGAGTCTGCTCGATCGCATCCGCCAGGCGTTCCAGTGCCGCCAGGGTCGCGTCAACGGAAGCAGTAACTGTAGTGGGGAAAAAACCTGTGACCCCGTGACGTGCAATTTGTTGCTCAACGCCGGCAAGCGAATCCGGCGCAGCGTCCATCACGTCGCAGCCGCCGCCGCCATGAATGTGGATATCCAAAAATCCGGGAACAAGAATGGCGTCGCCGAAATCTATAATGCGGCAGCTTCCCGGAGTGTCGCGCTTGGCGCGCGAACAACATTCCACCACCAGGCCGTCCTCAATCAGCAGCATAGGCTGGTCGACGTGGGAAAGCGGGGTAAACAAGGCGGCAGCAGTCAGGGCAATCATTGTGCGGCGTTATCTCGTCAGCATCGCCATGAAATAGCAGAACAGCCAGCCGCTAAGCCGAGGCTGACCGGCGGACAATTCCATAAGAGAGGAATTCTATAAGATTCTCGCACCATAGCGGCATGGCGGCGCAGCTTCGTTCATCATCCTGAAGCGAACTGAGACCAGGCTTCCAAGAGCTTGAATCGCTGGATGTTATAATTGCGCAACGAATTTGCAACCGCGTATCCCGCCTTGTTGCGCGTTTGCCCTTGAATTGGCCGTTTTTCCTGCTTCGGGGAGTGGCTCAGCCTGGTAGAGCACCTGGTTCGGGACCAGGGGGTCGGAGGTTCAAATCCTCTCTCCCCGACCA